>CALMRL010000185.1 GCA_937873345.1 uncultured Beijerinckiaceae bacterium
CGCGCGCGCTGATCGGAAGGGCGCTGAGCGTGGCGCTGGTCGAGGGCTGATCGTCGGCTACGCCCGGTCCACCTCCGCGAGCACCTCCCGCGAGTGCTTCGCCTCGCCTCGCCGAAGCCCGGGCGGGCCGAACGGCATCCCCCCGAACAGCTCACCGCGCAAGATGTCGAGCGAGGCGGAGTCGTCGACGTCGTACCAGGCCGGTAGTACGCAGACGTCGAGGCCGAGGCCAGCGGCACGGTCGAGGGTCTGCTCGAACACCGCCGCCGTGCTCCAGGCGATATCGCTGAACAGCTTGGGGTAGAGGCGCCGCGCCCCGATCAGGTAGTAGCCGCCATCGGTGGAGGGGCCGAGCACCAGCCGCTCGCCCGGTGCCTGCAGCATCAGCGCAGCCTCGGCGAGGACGGCGGGCGGCAGGGTCGGGCTGTCGGCGTTGACGAGGCAGGCCGCCGTGTGGCCCCGCCGCATCACGCCAGCGAAGGCCTGGGCGAGCGTGTCGCCGAAGGTGTCGCGCCACGCCTCGACGAGGCCGACGCCGTCGGGCAGGAAGTCGAAGAACGAGTCCTCGCCCGGCGGCCCATAGGCCATGTAGCCCGAGAGCGCCGCGCCGCGGGCGGCGGCCTCGCGCGATGCGGCGAGGAGGTTGTCGGCGGCGTCGCGTAAAAAGGCGGTATTGAGGCGTGCCGCCTCGTGGAGGCCGATCGAAGGCGCGAGCCGCGTCTTGGTCAGGCCGGCCTTGGAGGCCTTGGCCATCACGGCGACGCCGCAGCTGTCGGCGATCACGGACGCGTCGGGGGGCAACGGAATCTCCGCCCTTGGTACGCGCTGGGAATCCACGAACTCGCCGGCGAATGCAAGGCCTTCTCGGAAGGACCGTTCGGGGCACCGGGCGCCTGGGTACGTGCTTGAGGGCGCGCACCTGCGCCGCCGTTCTCGCCGTGCAGCACGGCGCCCGCGAGGGTGGCCAGCGAGGCGCTAGGCGAGGCCGGCGAGACGCGTCCTCCGGTCGGCCGCTGCGGAACCGAGGATTGCAACGCTCATCGCAGCCTTTCGCGCACCGATGCCGGCAATGGCTGGTTGGCGCGCCGGACTCCGCTATCTGTCGTCCGGCACGATCCCGCCGCACGATCCGGGGAACGCCATGACCAGCTCCGCACCCACCAGCAGCCAGCCCGATGGCGGCAAGCTCCCGACGACCAAGCCGAAGCCGCCCGAGCCCTGCGCCATCGTGATCTTCGGCGCCTTCGGCGACCTGACGAAGCGCCTGGTGATGCCGGCGATCTACAATCTCGCCTGCGAGAAGAGCCTGCCCGACAAGATCGCGCTGATCGGCGTCGACCTCGCCGAGGGCGACGCCAAGGCTTGGTCCGACCACCTGCACGAGATGCTGCTTTCCTTCGTCGGCAACGCCTCGTCGGAGTTCGACGTCGACCGCATCGACGAGGACACGTGGGGCAGGCTCGCCGGCGCCATGGACTACGTGCGCGGCGACATGACGAAGCCAGAGCTCTACGCCGGCATCGGCGAGGCGCTGGAGAAGGCGGGGTACGCGCAGGGCAACGTCATCTTCTATCTTGCCATCGCCGACCGCTTCTTCGCGACGGTGGCGAGCGAACTTGGCAAGGCCGAGCTGACCAAGCAGAGCGAGGAAGGACGGGAGGAGGGCACGTTCTGGCGCCGCGTGGTGGTGGAGAAGCCGTTCGGCCATGACGTCACCTCCGCCGGGGCGCTCAACGCCAGCCTGCTGGAGACGCTCGCCGAGGACCAGATCTTCCGCATCGACCACTTCCTCGGCAAGGAGACGGTGCAGTCGATCATGGCGTTCCGCTTCGCCAACGGGATGTTCGAGCCCCTGTGGAATCGCGACCGCATCGACCACGTGCAGATCACGGCAGCCGAGGTCGTCGGCGTCGAGGCGAGAGCGAAGTTCTACGAGGCGACCGGTGCCCTGCGCGACATGGTGCCGAACCACCTGTTCACCCTGCTCGCCATGGTGGCGATGGAGCCGCCGACGACCTTCGACGCGGTGGGCATCCGCAACCGCAAGGCCGACGTGTTCACGGCGATGCCGCCTCTGAAGCTGGAGGACGCGGTGCGCGGCCAGTACGGGGCGGGCGCGGTGAAGGGCAAGGAGAGCAAGCCCTACCGCCAGGAGCCCGACGTGTCGGGGCAGTCCACCGTCGAGACCTACGTCGCCCTGCGCGTCGAGATCGACTCGTGGCGGTGGGCCGGCGTGCCGTTCTACCTGCGCACCGGCAAGCACATGAGCGAGCGGATGACCGAGATCGCCGTGCGCTTCAAGCCGGCGCCCTTGTCGCACTTCAGCGGCACGGCGGTGGACGCGACGCAGGCGAACTGGCTTGTCATCCGCATCCAGCCGGAGGAGGGCATCTCCCTGCAGTTCGACGTCAAGCGCCCCGGCCCCGAGGTGGCGCTGGCGGGAGTGCGGATGGACTTCCGCTACAAGGACTGGTTCGTGCACGAGCCCAACGTCGGCTACGAGACGCTGCTCTACGACGCGATGGCCGGCGACGCGACGCTGTTCAACCGCGCCGACATGGTGGAGGACGCCTGGAGGGTGGTGCAGCCGATCCTCGACGACTGGGCCGCCGGCGGCGAGCCGGCGATGTACGCCAGCGGCTCCGCCGGCCCCGCCGAGGCCGACGCCCTGCTGGCGCAGAAAGGGCATGGCTGGAGGCCGCTCAAGGCGGAGTAGGCGTAAGAAATTCCCGCTTCTTGCTATCCCCGCACGGCTGGCTTCGCCGCAAAGGCGGCATCGAACACGGCGTCGATCGTCGCCTCGGCCGGCGTCACTTGGCCATCGAGCATCAGCATGGCGAGACCGTGGGCGATCGACCAGGCCCGCAGGGCCAGCGCCGTCGGGTCGGTCCCGGGTGGGGCGAGGCCGACGGCGTTGGCGCGCAGCAGGGCCATCGCATCCCCCATCGGTTCGCCGATCGGATTGCACGACATATCGTCGGCATCGCGCCGCGCGGGGTTGGCGAAGATCAGGCGGAACAGGGCGGGGTGGGCGAGGGCGAA
>CALMRL010000186.1 GCA_937873345.1 uncultured Beijerinckiaceae bacterium
CCTCCGCCCCGGCGCCCGACGAAGCTCGGGGTGCCGCGCAGCACGCCGCTGAAGCCTTCCAGCGGCTCGCCGACGGTGAGGCCGCGGGCGCCGATGCGGTACTCGCGGATCGTGTCCTCGTGGCGGCCGCCACGCTTCTTGATGACCGAGATCGCCCGCCGCACCCGGCCGAACGCCTCGAAGTAGCGCAGCAGCACCACGGTGTCGGCGAGGTAGGTGACGTCGACCGGCGCCCGCATGTCGCCCACCAACCCGTGCTGGGCGACGGTCAGGAAGGTGGTGGCGCCCTGCCGGTTGAGGTATTGCAGCAGCTCGTGCATGTGCAGGATCAGCGCATTCTCCTCCGGCATCGCCGCCTGGAAGCCGTTGAGGCTGTCGATCACCACCGTCTTGACGCCGTTGCGGTCGACCGTCGAGCGCACCCTGTGGGCGAACTCGCCCGGCGACAGCTCGGCCGCGTCGACCTGCTCGATGAACAGCTCGCCGCTGTCGCGCCTCGCTTCGAGGTCGAGGCCCATCGCGCGCATCCGCGCGAAGAGCAACGCCAGCTCCTCGTCGAAGATGAACATCGCGGCGCGCTCGCCGCGCGCCATCGCCGCCAGCACGTACTGGATCACGAACAGCGACTTGCCGGTGCCGGCGGGGCCGAGGACCAGCGTGCTCGATCCCGTCCCGATGCCGCCGCCGAGCAGCGCGTCGAGCTGCTCGATGCCGCTGGCGAGCACGGTGCGGGCGAAGCCGGTCTTGTGCTCCAGCGACACCAGGCGGGGGTACACTTCAAGGCCGCCGGTGACGATGCTGAAGTCGTGGTAGCCGCCGCGGAAGGGCTGCCCGCGGTACTTGATGACGCGCAGCTTGCGGCGCTGCGCCCCGTAGTCCGGCGCCAGCTCCTCGAGCTTGATCACGCCGTGCGCGATCGAATGCACGGTCTTGTCCTCGGCGTCGGCGGACAGGTCGTCGAGCAGCAGCACGGTGGCGTCGCTGCGCCCGAGGTAGTGCTTGATCGCCAGCACCTGGCGCCGGTAGCGCAGCGAGGAGCCGGCGAGGAGGCGGATCTCCGACAGGCTGTCGATGATGATGCGGGTGGGCCGCAGGCGCTCGATGACGGCGAACATCTGCCGCGTCGTCTCGCCGAGCTCGAGGTCGGACGAGTACAAGAGGCTCTGCTGCTGGTTCTCGTCGAGAAGGCTTTCGGGCGGCACCAGCTCGGTGACGTCGATGCCATCGAGCGTCCAGCCGTGCGAGGCCGCCGCCTCGGCCAGCTCCGCCTCGCTCTCCGACATGGTGATGTACAGGCCCTTCTCGCCCCGCCGCACCCCTTCGAGCAGGAACTGCAGCGAGGTCGTGGTCTTGCCGGTACCGGGGCTGCCCTCCAGCAGGTACATGCGCGAGCGCGTCAGGCCGCCGCCGAGCACGTCGTCGAGGCCGGCGATGCCGAAGGCCGCCTTGCCGGACAGGTCAGCCATCTTGGACTCAGCCATGCTTGGCCGTCCGAGGCGGAGGGGAT
>CALMRL010000187.1 GCA_937873345.1 uncultured Beijerinckiaceae bacterium
CGCCTGCTCGGCGCTGCGCAGGGCCTATCGCGATGCGCTGTGCGAGGCGGCACGGCGCGAGCTGACCTTCATCCATCTGACGATCCCGCCGACGATCCTCGAAGCGCGGATCAAGGCGCGCCATCAGCACTTCATGCCGGCCTCGCTGCTGCAGAGCCAGCTCGACACGCTGGAGCCGCTGCACAGCGACGAGGACGGCACGGAGATCGCGGAGACCGGCACTGCGCAGCAGACCGTGGAGGCGATCCGGCGCTGGCTGCAGCTTCATGCCGCCGGCGTGCTGCACGGCGAGGGGCCACACGGCCGGCACGAAAAGGGGCGGCATCGCCGCCCCTCGCCGCGGGAGCACGCGCCCCCGCCCAAACCAGTGCGCCCCGCCGCAGCTCAGGTTGCGGCGGGCGATGCCTCAGCGCTTTCCCGCACCGTCGCCGTCGCGCATCCGCCCCTTCGGCTCCTGCACATGAGCCTCCAGGAACCACAGCTGCTTGTCAACGGCGCGCGACACCTCGGTGAAGAGATCCGAGGTGTCGGGATCGCCAGCCTCGTCGGTCTCGTCGATGTTCTCGCGGACCGCGTTGGCATAGACTGCGAAGCGATCGATCAGCGCGGCGAGGTGGTCGCCGATGTCGTAGATGTCGACGGGGTAGGCAGCAAGCTTCGACTCCGCCGCAACGGTCTGCGTGGTGCCGAGCGCGGTGCCACCGAGCTGCACGATGCGCTCCGCCACCTTGTCGTTGAAATCGTCCATCTGGTCGCGGAAGCCATCGAGCATCAGGTGCACGCCGATGAACTCGGGACCCTTGAGGTTCCAATGCGCCTGCTTGATGACGAGCGCGAGGTCGATGCCGTCGGAGAGACGGCCCTGCAGGCTCGCCATCGCGACCTTGCGGGCATTGGACTCGGTGTCGTTGCGGGTGCGGTGCATGCGGTAGCCCGCGTCCCTGGTCGAAGACGTCATCGGCGTGATCCTTATCGTGAAATGACGAGCGGCGCCTCCGAAGCAGGTTCCACGGCGCCGCGTTCGCCCGTCAAACACCTCATCGGGAGCGAGGTTCCGGCTTCGGCAAGGAGCGTCATCGCCGGTCGCCGGACCCGCAACCGACGGCCGAGCATCATCCCGCGATCACCTTGCATAAGGTCCGCCAACCCATGATCTTGAGGTCTACGGGCGGCGCCGAGCCGCCGGCCATGGAGCGGATCGATGGTTGGGTGGAATGGAAGCGGTTACGGCTGGCATCGGGCGCGCCGGCGGGCGGCGCCCGGCGTGTCGGACGCGGGCGGTTGGACGCTCGCCGACACGGCGACGATCGTGGTCGCGGCGATGATCCGCTGGGAGCTGGCGGCCGCCTTCGTGGCGCTGAAGCTGTGGCAGCAGGCCAGCGGCTATCGCGGCAGCGCCTTCAGCTTCGCCCGCGAGAAGTGGGAAGGCCTAGTCGGCGCGACCCGTTCGTTGCTCGCCGGCGGCGCGCTGCCCTCGCTGCACGTCGGATCAAGCGGTTTCGGGCCGCGTTCCAGTGGCAACAACGCCTTCGACCGCTGGCGCCGCACGGAACTCGCCCGCATCGAGGGCGAGCGCGAGCGGCTGCGCGGCGCCGAGCGCGACTTCGCCGCCTATCGCGACGAACTGCTGCACGCCAAGGACCGTGAGGACTTCGAGCGCTTCATGCAGGCGCGCTCCGATCGCCCCGAGCTGCACCGCGGCGCCTGAGCCCTGGGTCTTCGGCTGGTTCAGGAGCCGGCCCGAAATCCCAGCCGTCAGTAGAAGCTGACGGGGAAGTACTTGAGGTACAGATCGGCGTAGGTCCCGTCATGCGCGAGCTTCGCCAGTTCGTAGTCGAAGGCTTGGCGCAGCGCGATGTTGCCTTTGCCGACGGCGATCGAGACGCCGTTGCCGAAGAAGCGACTCTCCGTGAAGGGTCCCCCGCGGAAGCCGCAGCAGCCCTGCCCCTCCGCGGTGTTGAGCCAGGCGGCGAGGCCGATGCCGTCGGCGAAGACCAGCTCCACCTCGTCCCCCACCAGCGCTGCCCGCAGGTCGGCCTGCGAGCGATAGGGCCGCAGCACCGCCTTGGGGAAGAAGGCCTTCAGGTAGGCCTCGTGGGCGGTGCCGGCCTCGACGCCGACCGTGCGCCCCGCGAGCGCGTCCGGCGTCATCGCCCCCACCTTGCCTTTCGCGTCGAGCTTCGAGCGCAGCCGGGCAGCGAAGCGCGCCGGCGTCGTGTAGTACGGCGCGGTGAAGTCGAGGCCGGCGCGCGAGGCTGGGGTGTTGGCGATCGCCGCGATCGCCGCATCGTCGTGCCCCGCCTTGATCTCGGCCGCGAGGCTGTCGAAGCGGCGCGCTTGGATGGTGCAGGCGACCTTCAGGTCGCGGCAGATCGCCCGGGCGAGATCGATGTCGAAACCGGCCAGCGTGCCGTCCGCCAGCGCGAAGTGGAACGGCGGGAAGTCGTCGGTGGTGAGGAAGCGCACCGCGCGGATCGCCGACAGGTCGGGCCGGGGGATGTAGTGGTCGGGGTCGAACAGGTCGGGGATGCGCGGCGGCGGAGGCGTCGGAGCCTGCGCCGCGACGGGGCCTGCCAGCCCGAGCGCCAGCAGGCACGGGGCGATGACCGCGCGCATCAATGACCGGAGAAGGCGATCAGGCTTTTCACGGCGATCCCCATCGCCTCGATCCTGCGGCGTCCGCCGAGGTCGGGGAGGTCGATGACGAAGCAGGCCGCCGCCACGTCGGCGCCGATTTGGCGCAGCAGCTTGATCGCGCCCTCCGCGGTGCCGCCGGTGGCGAGCAGATCGTCGACGAGCAGCACGCGCTCGCCCTCGCGCACGGCATCGACGTGCATCTCCATCTCGTCGATGCCGTACTCCAGCGAATAGGCGATCGACACCACCTTGTGCGGCAGCTTGCCCTTCTTGCGGATCGGCACGAAGCCGGCTCCGAGCTGGTGCGCCATCGCGCCGCCGAGGATGAAGCCGCGCGCCTCGATGCCGGCGACCTTGCGGATGTTGCTCGCGGCGTAGGGCGCCACCAGCAGGTCCACCGCGCGGCGGAAGGCGTTGGGGTTGCCGAGCAGGGTGGTGATGTCGCGAAACAGGATGCCGGGCTTGGGATAGTCCGGAATGGTCCGGATCGCCGCCTCCAATGCGGCGACGTCCTCCCTGCCGATCGGGGCCTCGGGGCCGACCTCGCTCATGTCGCGTCGTTCCCCCGGCTCATCGCGTCGACCCTCTTCAGCAGCAGGCCGAGCTGTTCCATCGTTCCGGGGTCGCGCGCCATCGGCGGCGTCACGATCGCCGCGTCGAGCGCGCGATCGGAGCCGATCGGGCAGGGCTCGTGCTCGGCGGGGAAGTCGTTGAGCAGCCGCATCAGCATGCGCTCGGCCCTGCCGGCGTTCGCCTGCACCACGGCGATCACGGATGCCACGTCGACCACGGCGTGGTCGGGGTGCCAGCAATCGTAGTCGGTGACCATCGCGACGAGCGCGTAGCTGAGTTCCGCCTCGCGCGCCAGCTTGGCTTCGGTGGCGGCGGTCATGCCGATCACGTCGTAGCCGGCGGCCTTGTAGCCGAGCGATTCGGCGAGCGAGGAGAACTGCGGACCCTGCATGCAGACGTAGGTGCCGCCCTCGCGCGCTTCGATGTCCTCCGCTCGCGCAGAGGCGAGGCAGCGCGCGGCGAGCCGCGGCGCGACCGGATGCGCCATCGAGACGTGGGCGACGCAACCGTTGCCGAAGAAGGATGAGGCGCGACCGACGGTGCGATCGACGATCTGGTCGGCGACGACGAAGGTGCCGGGCGACAGCTCCTCGCGAAAAGAGCCGCAGGCGGAGACCGAGACGAGATCGGTGACGCCGGCCTTCTTCATCGCGTAGATGTTGGCGCGGTAGTTGATGCCGTCCGGCGACAGGCGGTGGCCGCGGCGGTGGCGGGCCAGGAACACCGCCTCGGTGCCGCCGATGCGACCGAAGCGCAGAGCATCGGAGGGCTCGCCGAACGGCGTCGGCACGACCACCTCGCGCACGTTTTCGAGACCGGGCAGATGATACACCCCGGACCCGCCGATGATGCCGACCAGGGCCTGTGCCACGAGCGTCGCTCCGCAAGCTTGCGAAACGCCGGCATGCCGCATTTCCGAGAGAAAGGCAAAGCCGCCGCGGCGGCGGGGATCAAGCCGTGATCAGGGCCGGCGGTGCACCAGTGCGGCAGCCTGGCTGTTCAGCGTGGAAGCGGCGGAGCGGCCGGTGCGCAGCTCGCCTGCGGGCGGCACGTTCACCGCCTCGACGATCTCGCGCTGCTGCGGCTGCACGGCCATCACCAGGGCGAACATCGCGCCATAGGCCAGGGCGACGACGGCACCGACCACGGTGATGAGGCGGAACAAGGTCGGCATGGCGGTAATCCTTCCCCGGAACTGTGGCCTGCTTCGGCAGGCCTACGGCGTCCTCCGGCGGTCCGCCATGCAACGCGGTCGCCCCCGCCCCGGTTCACCGCCATACCAAGAAGGGTCGGCAAGGGACCGAGACTTATTTCATCTCCGCGGGCGTGGCACCGCGGCGGACTTCGTGGGTTCGGCACGCGAGCCGGCGGCCCCGGCCCGGCAAACCCATTCCCATACACCATGAGGAGCCCATGCTTTCACTCATCCCGACCCGCGGCAAGCCGCGGCGCGGACCGCGCATCCGGCTTGCCGCCCTCGCGGCATCCACGGCCATCGTCCTTGCCGGCGCGGCGGCAGCGCAGTCCTCGCCCGAGCTGACCAAGGTCGCCTCGTTCGACCATCAGGTCACCGGCATCGCCGTCGGCCCCGATGGCCGCGTCTTCGTCACCTTCCCGCGCTGGAGCGAGGACGCGCCCGTGTCGGTCGCCGAACTCAAGGACGGCAAGCCGGTGCCCTACCCCAACGAGGAGTGGAACCGCTGGCGCAATGCGCTCAAGGACAAGGTCGAGGCCAAGGACCATTTCGTCTGCGTGCAGACCGCCGAGTTCGACCACGCCGGCCACATCTGGGTGCTCGACGCCGGCGCCCCCGCGCTCGCCGCCACTGTGCCGGGCGCGCCCAAGCTCGTGGAGGTCGACACCAAGTCGAACCAGGTGGTGCGCGTGGTGCGCTTCGACGACACCGTCGCGCCGCAGGGCTCGTACCTCAACGACGTGCGCTTCTCGCCCGACGACAAGACGGCCTATCTCACCGACTCCGGCGCCAAGGGGGCGCTGGTCGTGGTCGACATCGGCTCCGGCAAGTCGCGCAGGGTGCTCGACGGCTATCCCCAGACGCAGGCCGACCCCACGGTGACGGTGATGTACGACGGCAAGCCGCTGCGCCGCCCCGACGGGCGCGGTGTCGACTTCACCGCCGACGGCATCGCCCTGTCCCCCGACGGCAGGACGCTGTACTGGCAGGCGATCAAGGGCAAGACGCTGTACGCCGTGCCGACCGACGCGCTCGCCGGCGGCGTCACCACCGCTGTGATGCCCGAGGCGCTCGCCGACCGTTCCATCGCCGGCAAGGTGCAGACGGTGGGCGACAACGGCCCGGCCGACGGACTGATCATCCGCCGCGCCGACGGCAGGATGTACGTCACCAGCCCGCAGGACGATTCGGTGAGGGTGCGTGACCTCGGCGCCTCCCACTCGACGCCGACCGTGCTGCTGAAGGATGCGCGGCTGCGCTGGCCCGACACCTTCGCCGAGGCGCCGGACGGCACGCTCTATCTCACCACGTCGCACATCCAGGATTCCTCGTACTTCAAGGAGGGCGCGCCGATCGCCCTGCCGACGGAACTGTGGCGCTTCAAGCCGGGCGCGAAGTAGCTCCGGCGCTCCTCGCACCGTTCCATGAAGGACATCGACGCGCCCGGTAAGCCTAACCAGCATCGGCGATGTCCTTTCGTTTCGTCTTCTTTCAAATGACGAAACGCGAGGACCGAGGCGACGATGGCTCAACAGCAGGGACGGACGGAAATCTCGAGCCTGACCGGTATGCGCGGCCTCGCTGCGCTCTGGGTCATCGGCTTCCACTGCCACACCCTGCTGCCGTCGCACCCTCTTCCCGAGAAGCCTTTCGGCTGGGGCTATCTCGGCGTCGACGTTTTCTTCGTGCTCAGCGGCTACATGCTCGCGAGCCTCTATCCTCGCCTCGACATCGCCGCGGGCGGGACGTTCTTTCTTCGGCGCGTCTGCAGGATCTATCCGCTGCACCTCGCGATCATGGCATGCCTGGGCCTCATCGCCTGCCTCGCCTCCCTCAGGTGGGCGCACACGCCGTACTATTCGCCAGACACCTTCCTCCCCGTCCTCTCGCTGCTGCAGGTCCCGCTCGGCCGAACCGGCTGGAACGACCCCGCATGGTCGATCTCGGTCGAGATGATCTGCTACCTGTCGCTGCCCCTCGCGCTGCCCGTCATCGCGACGATCGGCGGTCGGCGGTGCGCGGCGATCGCGACGGCCCTGCTGTGCTGCGACGCGTCGCTGCTGGCGATCGCCGGGCCGCAGGGCGTCCTCGACTCGGTGCCGCAACTCTCGGGCTGGTTCCCGATCGTGCGCGGCGCCCTGGGTTTCTATGCCGGGTGCTGCGCATCGCGCGTCCTCGCGCTGCGCTGCTTCGAGTCCCGCGCCTGGGCGCCGCTATGCTGGCGGCCGATCGTCTTCGTGGGTGAGATCTCGTTCTCGCTGTACCTGATCCACCAGCCGATCCTGTCGCTCGGAAAACGCCTCGATCCCATCCTCGCCGGGCACAGCGCCTCCGTGCTGCTCCTGCCGTGCCTCGGCTGCATCGTCCTCGCGCTCTCGATCCTGACCTATCGATGCATCGAGCAGCCCGGCCGCGGCATACCTGGGATCATCGCACGTCGGCGAGCGGCGCGAGTCCTCGCCGTCCGGGAGGCGACCGGCACCATGGGCGACGTGCCGGCGCACGGCTCGTAGCAGCCGGCGCCCTTCCGTCACCGCCCCGGCGTCCGCACCATCCCGACGATGTCCTTCACCCCGTCCATCGTCTCGCGCGCGATCACCCTCGCCCGCGCGGCGCCGTCGGCGAGCACGGCGTCGATCGCTTGCGGGTCGGCGACGAGCCGCTTCATCTCGGCCGCGATCGGGGCGAGCGTTGCCACCGCGCGATCGGCGAGCGCGCCCTTGAAGGTCGAGAACTGCGCGTTGCCGTAGTCCGCCAGCACCTCCTCCCTGGTCTGGCCGTTCAGCGCGGCGAAGATGCCGACGAGGTTGTCGGCCTCCGGCCGCCCAGCGAGCCCGGCGACCTCGGAGGGCAGCGGGTCGGGGTCGGTGCGCGCCTTGCGGATCTTGGAGGCGATGGCGTCGGCGTCGTCGGTCAGGTTGATGCGCGAGTTGTCGCTCGGGTCCGACTTCGACATCTTCTTCGTGCCGTCGCGCAGGCTCATCACCCGCGTCGCCGGCCCGTGGATCAGCGGCTCGGGTAGGGGAAAGTAGGCGAGCGCCGTCCCGCCCTCGCCCGTCGGCTGCTCGACGCCCAATCCTCGCGCCGCGATGCTCGCGGTGAAGTCCTGGTTGAACTTCTGCGCGACGTCGCGGGCAAGCTCCAGGTGCTGCTTCTGGTCCTCGCCGACGGGGACGTGGGTGGCGCGATAGGCCAGCACGTCGGCGGCCATCAGCACGGGATAGCTGTAGAGCCCGACGCTCGCCTGCTCGCGGTCCTTGCCGGCCTTCTCCTTGAACTGCGTCATCCGGTTCATCCAGCCGATGCGCGCGGTGCAGTTCAGCACCCAGGCGAGTTCGGCGTGCTCGGCGACCTGGCTCTGGTTGAAGACGATGTGACGCTTCGCATCGATGCCCGAGGCGAGGAACGCCGCCGTCACCTCGCGGATCGAGCGGGTGAGGTCTTGCGGGTCCTGCGGCACGGTGATGGCGTGGAGGTCAACGACGCAGAACACGCAGTCGTAGCGCGCCTGCAACTCGACCCAGCGGGTGATCGCACCGAGGTAGTTGCCGAGGTGCAGGTTGCCGGTCGGCTGCACGCCGGAGAACACGCGCTGGGGGAAGGAGGCCATCGGGACGGAGCTTCAGGTCCGAGGTGGGAGGCGGCGCTTATCGCGCGGGCGGCGGACGCTGGCAATCGCACCCGCCTTCACGCGCGCGACCGTCTTCTCTTCGCGCGCGGCCATCTTCCGGTCGCCCGGCCTCGGTGATATCGTGCCCGCATGACCATCGCCGTGACCCGAGCCGCGGAAGGCCTGGACCGCCGCGCCTTCACCGTCGCCGCCTTCGAGCGGATGGCGGAGTTCGGCATCTTCGGACCCGACGAAAGGCTGGAGTTGATCGGCGGGGAGGTGGTGCCCATGGCCTCCAAAGGTTCGCGGCACGAGGGGATCAAGGCCTCGCTCACCTACCGGTGGGGCCGTACTTGCCCCGACGGCTTCATGTTCGTGCCCGAGACCGGCCTCCGTCTCGACGAGCACACCTATCTCGAACCCGACTTCATCGTCTTCGCACGCTCCAAGCGGCTTGCGGAGGTGAAGGGGCCCGACATCCTGCTCACGATCGAGGTCGCCGACTCCTCGCTCGACTACGACCTGCGCCGCAAGCCGCTGGTCTATGCCGGTTTCGGCGTCCGCGAACTCTGGGTGATCGACGCGGCGCGGCGCACGGTCCATCGTCACCGCGAGCCCAGTTCGTCGGGCTACGCCGCAGTGGACGAGGCGTCCGCCGCGACGCATCTCCTCCCCGCCTTCGCCCCGTCCGCCTTCGGCTTCGCGCTCGACGAGCTGGAGGAGATCTGAGGGACGCCTTGCCAGCGCCGACACGGCACGTAGACTCGGCGCAATGACCACGCCATTCGAACAGGCCGCGCAAGAGACCCTCGGCAGCGCCGGACGGCTGGGCAGCTTCAACCAGCGCTCCCTCGACATCTTCCGCCGCATCGTCGAGAGCTATCTCGCCACCGGCGAACCCGTCGGCTCGCGCAACCTCTCGCTGCTGCTGCCGACGCCGCTGTCGCCGGCCTCGGTGCGCAACGTGATGCAGGCGCTGGAAGAGAGCGGGCTGATCTTCGCGCCCCACACCTCCGCCGGCCGGCTACCGACCGAGACGGGGCTGCGCTTCTTCGTCGACGCCCTCCTGGAGATCGGCGACATCGATGAGGCCGAGCGCCGCCGCATCGAGGCGCAGATCGGCACGGGGCGCGACAGGTTGGGGCACGACCGCTCCTTCGAGGCGGTGCTCACCGAGGCCACCACCATGCTGTCGGGCATGACGCGCGGCGCCGGCGTGGTGGTGACCACCAAGGACAATCTGCGGCTTCGCCAGATCGAGTTCATCCGCCTCGATGCCGAGCGGGCGCTGGCGGTGCTCGTCTCCGAGGACGGCGGCGTCGAGAACCGCGTGGTGCCGATCACCGGCGACCTGCCCTCCTCGGCGCTCACCGAAGCGGCGAACTACCTCAACGCGCGCATCCGCGGCCGCACGCTGACGCAGCTGAAGTGCGAGGTCGAGGCCGCGCGGGCCGCGGCCGAGAAGGAGCTTGGCGATCTCACGGCGCGCCTCGTCGACGCCGGCCTCGCCTCCTGGGCGGAGGGGCGCGGGCAAGCGCAGCTGATCGTGCGCGGGCAGGCCAACCTGCTCACCGACCTGCGCGCCGCCGAGGACCTGGAGCGCATCCGCCTGCTGTTCGACGACCTGGAAACCAAGCGCGACGTCATCGACATCCTTGCCCGCGCCGAGGATGGCGAGGGCGTGCGCATCTTCATCGGCTCGGAGAACAAGCTGTTCTCGCTGTCGGGCTCCTCGATGATCGCGGCGCCGTTCCGCGACGGGCAGCAGCGCATCGTCGGCGTGCTCGGGGTGATCGGCCCGACGCGGCTCAATTACGCGCGCATCGTCCCGATGGTCGATTACACCTCGAAGCTGCTCGCCCGCATGGTGTCGCGCGGCTGAGATCACCGTCGCCCGCCGCTTTTGCCGTGGGCGATGCTTGCCGCGGCAGTATCGCGGACCCATAAGGGCGATCAATGCAGAAGAAATCGGGGATCGGCATGCCGCACTTCGCCCAACGCCGCGCGGCAACACCGCGGTTTTCGAGGCGGCGGCGCAATCTCTTGCCGAAACTTCCCGGTTTTTGCGGGATAATACTCCCGGTCATCGTCTGCGGCTCGCTGGCGACCGGTGCAGCGGCCATCGAGCCCGCCAGGGCCGATCCGCCGGCGGCCTCCCCTGCCCCGACGAGCGAGGCCGTCCACCCTGCGCCGACGGCCACAGCACCGGCGTCGCCGGCCGCTCCGGTCAACCCCGCGCCGGCGGCCATCCCTTCACCGACCGCGGTCGACGCCTCCCCTAC
>CALMRL010000188.1 GCA_937873345.1 uncultured Beijerinckiaceae bacterium
CGCCGCGACCATGGCCCCGCGGCATCGTCGGGCGCGGGTTAACCTCTTCTTAAGTCGAGGATCAGGCGGGGCATCGCGGCTGAAACGTGACGCGGCGCGATCACGTCGGCGTATGCTGGGGATTGTGCCCGCCGTGTCACAGCCTGATCGCAGCCCGCCGGCGGATCGCCGGCATCGGCGCAAAGCGTCGCAGCGACCCCGTCCAGCCCCACGCGTTGCAGCTTTGTTCACGGTCGGCCCCAATCCTCGGCGTTCGACCGGCCCGCCGTCGACCGGTGAGCCTGGGAGGTTCCGTGTCCGCTACGCTGCGCCTTGTCCTCGGCGACCAGATCTCCGACGGCCGGCTGTCGTCGCTGCGCGATCTCGATCCGTCCCGCGACACTGTGCTGTTCGCCGAGGTGCGCGCCGAGACCGGCTACGTGCCGCACCACAGGAAGAAGATCGCGCTGGTGTTCGCCGGCATGCGCGGCTTCGCCGGGCGGCTGCGCGCCAGGAAGGTCGACGTGCGCTACGTCGGCTTCGAGGACGCCGACAACGCGGGATCGCTGGTCGGCGAGGTGCGCCGCGCCTTGGCCGAGCGCGACTACGATCGGGTAGTGGTCACCAAGCCCGGCGAGGTGCGGCTGATGGCCGAGTTCGCCGACTTCGCCGCCAAGTCCAACGTGCCGGTCGAGCTGCTGGAGGACGACCGCTACCTGTGCAGCACGCAGGAGTTCGCGGCCTGGGCGGAGGGCAAGCGCGAGCTGCGGATGGAGTTCTTCTACCGCGAGATGCGCAGGCGCTACGGCCTCCTGATGGACGAGGGCAAGCCGGTCGGCGGCGCCTGGAACTTCGACAAGGAAAACCGCAAGGCGATGCCCAGGCGCCTGTCGCCGCCGAACCACCGTTTCGTCGCGCCGAACAAGGACACCGGGCAAGCGGTGGCCGACGTCGCCCGGCTGTTCCCGGACCATTTCGGCTCGCTGGAGGGCTTCGGCTTCGCCACCACCCCGGACGAGGCGGAGGTGATCGTCGCCGACTTCATCGCCCACATCCTGCCGGGCTTCGGCGACTACCAGGACGCGATGGTCAAGGACGAGCCCTGGATGTGGCACTCGATCATCTCGGCGGCGATGAATCTCGGGTTGATCGACCCCTTGGACGTGTGCCGCCGCGCCGAGGCCGAGTACCGCGCCGGGCGCGCCCCGCTCAACGCCGTGGAAGGCTTCATCCGCCAGATCCTCGGCTGGCGCGAGTACATGCGCGGCATGTACTGGCTGAAGATGCCCGAGTTCAAGCAGCTGAACGCGCTTCGAGCCGACCGCAGGCTGCCGGCCTTCTACTGGTCGGGCGAGACCGAGATGGCGTGCGTGCGCGACGCCGTGACGACCACGCACGAGAACGCCTACGCCCACCACATCCAGCGCCTGATGGTGACCGGCAACCTCGCGATGCTGCTCGGCGTCCACCCGGACGAGATCAACGAGTGGTACATGGTGGTCTACGCCGACGCCTACGAATGGGTCGAGCTGCCCAACGTGCAGGGCATGGCGACCTTCGCCGACGGCGGCCTCATCGGCTCGAAGCCCTACGCCGCGTCGGGCGCCTACATCGACCGGATGAGCGACTACTGCGGGCGCTGCCGCTACGACGTGAAGAGGCGCACCGGCGACGACGCCTGCCCGTTCAACGCGCTGTACTGGGACTTCATGATCCGCAACGAGGCGGTGCTGGGCGGCAACGCGCGGATGGCGATGCCGTACCGCACGCTGGCGCGGATGGACGCCTCCGCACGAGCCGAGGTGCAGGCGCAGGCGGAGCGCACCAAGGACGCGTTTGGGGCGACGGTGAGGGGGTAGGCGGTCGCGCCTCTCCTCCCCTGCGCGGCACGCGCGGAGGAGGGGGACCGCCGACAGGCGGTGGAGGGGGCTCGCCGCCTCGATCCCTCCGCATCCATCGAGCGCCGCGATCCCGCAAGGTCGAGCCCCGCAGGCCCCCTCCCCCCTGCTGCCGCCCGGTCCCCCCCCCCCCGCGTGCGCACGGGGGGAAACC
>CALMRL010000189.1 GCA_937873345.1 uncultured Beijerinckiaceae bacterium
GCGTCGGGGGTGGGCGGGTCGATCGGATCGCTCATGCTCGGCATATAGGCCGTTTGCCGGCGCGGCGCACCTTGCGATGCTTCCAGTCGGGACAATGCCTCCAGGCAGGGACTTGGGATCGCCGACGACGCTTCCGCCCTTGCCGATGTCCAAGGTCGACCGTTCTGCACCGTCGCCAGTCGTCGTAGCGTATTGCGATCCGGTGCGACCGTATCACCCGGCGCGCGCCGCGCAGAACGACGACGCCTTCCGCAGCGGCATTAGACTTATCGTCGAGCAGGCCGGCGGAACCCGGCGCCACGACAGTCATTCTTTTTGCAATCTCACAAAGGAGACGACCATGCGCAGCATTCTTGCCGCCACCATTCTCGGTGCCGCCACCCTCGTCGCGGTGCCTGCTTTCGCCCAGGGCGTGTACGTAGGCCCCGGCGGCGTCGGCGTCGACACGGGGATCGGCCGCGGCTATGACCGTGGGGACTATGATCGCGGTTACGATCGCCGGCGCGACGAGTACCGTCGCGACCGCCGCTACGAGGGCCGCAGCGCCTACGAAGGGCGCGAATACGAGGGACGCGGACGCGGCAACTACTTCTACGATCACTACTGATCGTATGTTCTCTCGCGGAAGGGCTGGCCTCGCGCCGGCCCTTTTCCATTGCGCGTCTTTTTATTGCGGTCCATCGACGCCCAGCCGCCCCGTGCCGCTCAGTGGATTTTCCGGGTCGAAGCCGTAGCGCAGCGTCTCGAAGCGCATCGATAGGGCGTCGATCAGCACGAGGCGTCCGACCAGCCCTTCGCCGAAGCCGACGATCTCGCGGATCACCTCCAGGGCCATCATCGCTCCGAGCACGCCCGTCAGCGCGCCGAGCACCCCGGCCTCGACGCAGCTCGGCACGCTGCCCGGTGCCGGCGGCTCGGGGAACAGGCAGCGGTAGGTCGGATTGAGTTCGCCGCTGCCCGAGCGCTCGAACGGTCGCAGCGTGGTCAGCGAGCCGTCGAAACTGCCGACCGCCGCCGTGACCAGCGGCACCGCTTCGTGGAAGCAGGCGTCGGAGACGGCGTAGCGCGTCGCGAAGTTGTCGGAGCCGTCGGCCACCACGTCCCAGCCGCGCACCAGCGCGCAGGCGTTGCCGGCGTCGAGCCGTTCTGGGATCGCCTCGACGATGACATGCGGGTTCAGGCGCGCCACGGCATCGGCGGCGCTTTCCACCTTTGGCCGGCCGACATCGGGCGTGCCGTGCAGCACCTGCCGCTGCAGGTTGGAGAGCGACACGGCGTCGTCGTCGAGGATGCCGAGCGTGCCGACGCCGGCGGCGGCGAGGTACTGGATCAGCGGCGCCCCAAGACCGCCGGCGCCGATCGCCAGGACCCGCGCCGCCTTGAGCTTCTGCTGGCCGGGGCCGCCGACGTCGCGCAGCACGAGGTGGCGGGCGTAGCGTTCAATCTCGGACGGGGAGAGCATCGGGCGGATATAGGCGAGGGCGTCAGCCCTGTCGCGCATGACGCGTCACGCTTGGCCCATCGCGCTGGCACCCGCGACGGGAGTGCGGCAAGAGCGGGCGTGCCGAGAACCCTGATCGCCTGCCTCCTCGCCCTCGCCGCCACGGCGCTCGTCGCCACCGCCTTGCGGCCGGGCAGCGACCTCGCCGTCGCTGCGCTGTTCCTCGATCGCCCCGGCCACTTCGTCGGCGACACGCCAGCCGGCATCGCCCTGCGCTACGCTCTGTGGAGCGCGCCCTTCGTGCTGCTGCTGGCG
>CALMRL010000190.1 GCA_937873345.1 uncultured Beijerinckiaceae bacterium
CGTCGTGACGGCGCCCGCCGCGCGGCCCGGCAACACGGCGGCGGAATGAGCCACCCGCTGGCGCGCCACCCGCGGCTAACCCGCCCGTTGCGGGTCGGCATGCTGGCCCCGATCGCTTGGCGGGTGCCGCCGAGGGCCTACGGCCCCTGGGAGAGGGTGGTGTCGCTGCTGACCGAGGGGCTCGTCGCCGCCGGCGTCGACGTCACGCTCTTCGCCACCGCCGACGCGCAGACCTCGGCGCGGCTCGATGCCGTGGTGCCGCAGCCCTACGAGGAGACGCCCGGCATGGACATCAAGGTGTGGGAGGGACTGCATCTCGCCAACGCTTTCGGTAAGGCGGCGCGCTTCGACCTTATCCACAACCACTACGACTTCCTGCCGCTGACCTACGCCAGCCTCGTCGCGACGCCGGTGATCACCACGATCCACGGCCTGAGCGGCGAGAGCATCCTTCCCGTCTACCGCCACTTCGACGACCGCTGCACCTACATCAGCATCTCCGATGCCGACCGGCATCCGGACCTCACCTATGCCGCGACGGTCCACCACGGCCTCGACTTCGCCGAGTTCGCCCTCGGCACGGGTGCCGGCGGCTACCTCCTGTTCTTCGGCCGCATCCACCCCGACAAGGGAGCCGCCGATGCCATCCGGGTTGCCCGAGCCGCTGGCGTGCCGCTTGTCCTCGCCGGCATCGTGCAGGACCGCGGCTACTTCGAACGCGAGGTCGAGCCGCTGCTCGGGCCCGATGCCCGGTACGTCGGTTCCGTCGAGGCGAGCGAGCGGAATGCGCTGCTCGGCGACGCGCTCGGTCTCCTCCACCTCATCCGCTTCAACGAGCCCTTTGGCCTGTCCGTCGTCGAGGCAATGGCCTGCGGCACGCCGGTCATCGCCCGCCGCCGCGGCTCGATGGCTGAGATCGTCGATGCTGGAGCGGGCGGCTTCCTCGTCAAGGACGAGGCAGAGGCGGTCGATGCCGTTGCGAAGCTCGCCCGCTTCGACCGCGCGCTGGTCCGCCGCAACGCCGAGCGCTTCTCGCTCGCGCGCATGGTCGACGGCTATCTCGCGGCATACCGGAACGTGCTCGGCAGTCCGACGACATACAAGAGGTGATCAGTACGCCTTATCCTTCTCTTCAGGAGACGTCGGCTGTGCTGATCGCGCGTCTACGGGCAGATATTCCGCTTCTTTCCCACGCCAAGCATAGCCTCCATCACGCGAACGCCTGCTTCAGAGCAGCCTTCCGCGCGTCACAAGCGACCGGGATGGGCGCAGAGCCGTCCGGTTGTTTTGGCCTGGAGCTGGCCGGCTACAGAATGGCCGTTATCGACGTGGCACATCGAGTAAGCGGACCTTGCCCGGGCATTGCCTGCCCATGCCGCATCCTGAGCGGAAGCCTCGCGCATGAATGGTCCAGCTTGACGGCACGGAGTCAGCCTCGAAGCTGCGGTTAGGCGGCCACTATCTTGGCAGCGGCAATGCTGCCTCATGCTCGATCCTGCGCGCCCCAGCGCCGGACGGCACGGCGCAAGGCCTGCGGCGGCTGGCCGTGTACCCGCAGGAACGCTGCCCGCATTCGTTCCAACCCGCCAAAGCCCAGCTCCGCCGCGACATGCTCGATAGGTTCGCGTCCGTCCTGGACGCGAGGAGTCGCTGCCTCGACGCGGAGGCGTTCGACGGCGCGCGCAGGGGTCTCACCGGTCTCGGCGACGAAAAGTCGAGCGAACTGCCTCGGGCTGAGGCGGGCCGCTTCCGCGAGGCAGTCAACCGACAGGCGTTCGCCGAGGTGGTCGCGCGCGAAGAGTAGCGCGTCCCTGATGCGGCCGGCGTGCGGCTCCAGCTCCAGCATGGTGGAAAACTGCGATTGCCCTCCAGCACGGCGATGGTGGACGACGAGGTCACGGGCGACCGCCTTGGCGAGAGCCGCCCCGTGGTCGTCCTCAATCATCGCCAGGGCAAGGTCGATGCCCGCCGTGATGCCGGCCGACGTCCAGGTGTCGCCATCGCGCGCGAAGATGCGGTCAGCGTCCACCCGCACCGCCGGGAAGCGCCGCTGCAGCAGGGCGGCATAGCGCCAATGCGTCGTGGCGCGCCGCCCATCGAGAAGCCCTGCCGCGGCCAGGAGGAAGGCGCCGGTGCACACGGCTGCCCTGCGCCGGGCGCGCGGGGCCAGCTCGCGAAGCAGCGCGACTGTCGCCGCGTCGCACGCGACCGCTTGCGCGGCGGGCGCCCCCACCACGACCAGCGTGTCCACTGGTC
>CALMRL010000191.1 GCA_937873345.1 uncultured Beijerinckiaceae bacterium
CCGCCGAAGCGCTGGCGGCGCTGGGGCACGGGGTCGGCGACCTGCCGATGCCCCCCGTGCTGCAGGCGCTGCCGCGGCTGCAGCGGCTGGTGATGGCCTACGACATGCACAAGGCGCTGGCGCACGAGCGGCGCCACTACGAGGCCAGCCTGTCGTCGATCATGAAATCCTACCTCGACGAGGGCAGGGGCACCTCGGCGAGGAGCTACGACGCGGCGCTGGCCACCGCACGGGAGGTGCAGCGCGACATCGAGAGCGTCTTCGGCGACGCCGACGTGATCTTGTCCCCCTCCGCCGCCGGCGAGGCGCCGACCGGCCTGCACGCCACCGGCGACCCCGCCTTCAACCGCACTTGGACGCTGCTGCAGCTGCCCTGCCTGACCCTGCCGGCGGGGGTGGGACCGCACGGCCTGCCGGTCGGCGTGCAGCTCGCTGCGCGCGTCGGCCAGGATGCGCTGCTGCTCGCCGCGGCCTCGGCGCTGGAGGCGGCGCTGGCGAGGTGATCCGCGCCGCTACCGCCGGCCCCGGTATAAGCGGCAGCTTTGCGGTAGGCTGTAGCCTTGGTCGGTGCGGTAAGGTTCCAGCAACTCGTCGAGGCGGCGCCGCAGCGCTTGGCGCCGGTTCTCGTCGAGCGGCTCGATGAGGTGGGCGAACATGCCGACGCCGGCGACGAAGCTCCAGGCGGTCTCGGCGTCGGGGAATTCGTACTGCCAGCGGAACAGCTCGCTGTCGACACGCCGGATTCCGGCGTCGCGCAACCAGCCCTCGCGCCGGCCCGATTCAGCGAGGTGGTCGAACTGACCGAAGTCCGGCATGCGCTCGGGTTCGAGCTGGCTGCCGAGCATCTCGATGACCAGGGCGAGGAAGGTGTTGCCGGCCTTGTCCTCCCACACCGCGAAGCTGAAGGCGCCGCCCGGTTTGAGCACGCGCGCCAGCTCGCCGGCGGAGGCGGCGGGATCGCCGAAGAGAAGTAAGCCGAAGCGCGAGATCGCGGCGTCGACGCTCGCGTCGCGGAGCCTCAGGCGTTCGATCGGCATCGCCTCGAAGCTCGCGCGGGGCATGCCGTCGGCTTTGCGTCGGGCCACGGCAAGCATCCCCTCGGCGGGATCGACGCCGAGCAGGCGTAGCGAGGGTTGGCGCCGCGCCAGCGTCAGTCCCGGCTCGCCGGTGCCGCAGGCGAGGTCGAGGACGAGAGCGTCGGGTGGAAGCGTCGGCAGGCTGGCGAGGATCGCCTCGGTGACCGGCTGGATGTGGGGAAGGAAGCGGTCGTAGGCGGCACCGAGCCGGTCGAAGTGCCCGGCGTCGAAGGCTGTGCTCATGGTCAGCCTCGTTCGTTGCATCGAGCTGTTGACGGATTACGGCGAAGCGCGTTCGCGAGCTGCGCCGGCCGCTGAGCGTGCTGGCGGAATCAGCGGCGATTGCCTATATCAACTGCAATCTTTCGCAGCGGATTCAATCTCTTGGCCGACTCCATCGACGACCAGCCAGCCGGCACGGACGTCCGCCCCGTATCCATCTCCGACGAGATGCGCCGGAGCTACCTCGATTACGCGATGAGCGTCATCGTCTCCCGCGCGCTGCCCGACGTGCGCGATGGCCTGAAGCCGGTTCACCGCCGCATCCTTTTCGCGATGGGCGAGAGCAACTACCTGCCCGAGCGCCCCTACGTGAAGTCGGCGCGCATCGTCGGCGACGTGATGGGCTCGTACCACCCCCACGGCGATTCCGCGATCTACGATGCCTTGGTCCGCATGGCGCAGCCCTTCTCGATGCGGCTGCCCCTCATCGACGGCCAGGGCAACTTCGGCTCGGTCGACGGCGATCCGCCCGCCGCGATGCGCTACACCGAGAGCCGCCTCGCCAAGCCGGCGATGGCGCTGCTCGCCGACATCGACAGCGACACCGTCGACTTCCAGCCGAACTACGACGGCAAGCAGAAGGAGCCGTCGGTCCTCCCGGCGCGCTTTCCCAACCTGCTGGTCAACGGCGCCGGCGGCATCGCGGTCGGCATGGCCACCAACATCCCGCCGCACAATCTGGGCGAGGTCATCGACGCCACCGTCGCCCTGATCGACAAGCCCGAGATGGGGCTGGAGGAGCTGATCGAGCTGGTGCCGGGACCGGACTTCCCGACCGGCGGCGGCATCCTCGGCAAGGTCGGCATCAAGCAGGCTTACCTCACCGGGCGCGGCTCAGTGGTGGTGCGCGCCAAGGTGGCGGTCGAGACCTTGCGCAAGGAGCGCGAGGCGCTCGTCGTCACCGAGATCCCCTACCAGGTCAACAAGGCCACCCTCATCGAGAAGATCGCCGAGCTGGTCCGCGAGAAGCGGCTGGAAGGCATCTCGGACCTGCGCGACGAGTCCGACCGCGACGGCATGCGCATCGTCATCGAGCTGAAGCGCGATGCCGTCTCCGACGTGGTGCTGAACCAGCTGTGGCGCTTCACGGCGCTGCAATCCTCCTTCGGCTGCAACGCCATCGCCCTCAACGGCGGCCGGCCGCAGCTGATGAACCTGCGCGACATCCTCGTCGCCTTCGTCGACTTCCGCGAGGAGGTCGTCACCCGCCGCACCAAGTTCAAGCTGCGCCGCGCCCGCGACGCCGCCCACCTGCAGGTGGGCTTGGCGATCGCGGTGGCCAATATCGACGAGGTGATCCGCCTGATCCGCACCTCGCCCGACGCCACCGCCGCCCGCGAGGCGCTGATGGGCCGATCCTGGCCCGCGCTCGACATGGCACCGCTGATCGCGTTGATCGCCGACCCCCGCCACGCGCTCGACGAAGAGGGAAACTACCGTCTCTCCGAAGCCCAGGCCCGCGGCATCCTGGAGCTGCGCCTGCAGCGCCTCACCGCGCTCGGCCGCGACGAGATCGCCGAGGCGCTGAACAGGCTGGCGGCGGAGATCGCCGATTACCTCGACATCCTGCGCTCGCGCGTCCGCCTGTTCGGCATCATCAAGGATGAGTTGCTCACTGTTAAGGCCGAGCACGGCACGCCACGCCGCACCCAGTTCCTGGAAGGCGTCGACGGCGTCGACGACGAGGACCTGATCGCCCGCGAGGACATGGTCGTCACCGTCAGCCACGGCGGGTATGTGAAGCGCGTGCCGCTCTCGACCTACCGGGCGCAGCGCCGCGGCGGCAAGGGGCGGTCGGGCATGCAGACGCGCGAGGAGGACTTCGTCTCCCGCCTGTTCGTCGCTTCGACGCACACTCCGATCCTGTTCTTCTCCTCGCGCGGCCAGGTCTACAAGGAGAAGGTGTGGCGCCTGCCGCTCGCCCTGCCGCAGGCGCGCGGCAAGGCGCTGGTCAACATGCTGCCGATCGAGCAGGGCGAGCGCATCACCACCGTGATGCCGCTGCCCGAGAACGAGGCGGACTGGGCGGACTACGACGTGATGTTCGCCACCACGCGGGGCACGGTGCGGCGCAACAAGCTCAGCGACTTCACCAACGTCAACCGCGCCGGCAAGATCGCGATGCGCCTTGATACCGGCGAGGAGATCATGGACGTGCAGCACTTCCGCGAAACGGCGGAGGTTCAGCACGACGTGCTGCTGACGACGCTGAAGGGCCAGTGCATCCGCTTCGCCGTCTCCGACGTGCGCGTCTTCAAGGGGCGCGACTCGATGGGCGTGCGCGGCATCGCTCTCGGGGCCGGCGATCGGGTCATCGCCCTCTCGATCCTGCGCCACATGGACGCCGACCCGGCCGAGCGCCTCGCCTTCCTGAAGTGGCGCCGCAACGTCGATCCCGACCGCATGCCCGACGATGCACTCGAGGCGGGGGTGGAGGCGATCGAGGACGAAGTCGAGGCGGGGGGCGAGGAGCCCTCGGCGATCGAGCCGACCAGCTCCTTCGCCGCCCGCTACGATGAGATGTCGGCGCGCGAGCAGCACATCCTCACCGTGTCCTCGAACGGATACGGCAAGCGCACCTCGTCCTACGAGTATCGGCTCACCAACCGCGGCGGAAAGGGCATCGTGGCGATGGCGGTCAACGCCCGCAACGGCAACCTCGTCGCCTCCTTCCCCGCCGAGGCCGGCGACGGGCTGATGCTGGTGACCAACGGCGGCCAGCTGATCCGCGTGCCGGTCGAGGGCATCCGCGTCGCCGGCCGCGGCACGCAGGGCGTCACCGTCTTCCGCACCGGGTCGGGCGAGGAGGTCGTCTCGGTCGAGCGCATTCCGGCCGAGGAGGACGTGCCGGAGGGGCCGCACGACGCCGACGAGATGCCGGCGGAAGGGTGACGCGAGCCATGGTCGCCGCGAGCTTCGTGCCCATCCTGATGCTGGTATGCTCCAACCTGTTCATGACGGTCGCGTGGTACGGACACCTGCGCTTCAAGGACAGGGCGCTCTAGCTGGTGGTGCTGGCGAGCTGGGGCATCGCCTTCTTCGAATACTGGCTCGCCGTCCCGGCCAATCGGATCGGCAGCGCGGTGTTCTCGCCGGCGCAGCTCAAGGCGATCCAGGAAGTCGGTTCGCTGGTTTCTCCGCGCTCTACCTCGGCCAGAGGGTCACCCTGAACCAAGGGATCGGCTTCGCCCTGATTGCCGCCAGCGCCTTCTTCGTGTTCCGCTCGCCGGCGACGGCGGGATGAGGCTGGCCCGGCCGGGCTTGCGTCTGGGGCGCCGCCTCGTGCATAGACCTCGCGTCCTGGCCCTTCGCCGCGAGCATTGAAGACGCGCACCGCCCTCTACACCGGCTCGTTCGATCCCCTGACGAACGGCCACGTCGCGGTGATCCGTGCAGCGGCTTCGCTCTGCGAGCGGTTGGTGGTGGCGATCGGCACCCATCCCGGCAAGCAACCGATGTTCCCGGCCGACGAGCGCCGCGCCTTCATCGAGGCGAGTTGCGGCGCGCTGCCCGGCGGTTGCGCATTGGAGGTGGCGACCTTCGCCGGTCTCGCCGTCGATGCCGCGCGCGAGCACGGCGCCACCGTGATCGTGCGGGGCCTGCGTGGCGGCGCCGACCTCGACGACGAGATGGCGATGGCGGGGATGAACGGCGCGATGGCGCCGGGCGTGCAGACGGTGTTCGTGCCCGCGCACCCTCAGGTCCGTCACATTACCGCGACATTGGTCCGGCAGATCGCGACGATGGGCGGCGACGTCTCCGGCTTCGTGCCGCCGCCGGTCGCCGCCGCGCTCGCCGCCAAGCTGGCCGGACGCTGACGTCCGGTACGAAGGGAAAGAAAGTCTCATGCCGCTCCATCGCCGCGCCGTCACCGGCGCACTCGCCGCCTCTCTCGTGCTCGGCCTCGCGGCCTCCGCGGCGCCTTCGGCCGATCCCGCCAACCAGGTGATCCTCACCACCAAGGACGGCAAGATCACTATCCAGCTGCGGCCCGACCTCGCCCCCAAGGCGGTGGCGCAGATGGAGAAGCTGACGAAGGCCGGCTTCTACAATGGGCTGAAGTTCCACCGCGTCATCGACGGCTTCATGGCGCAGACCGGCGACCCGACCGGCACCGGCTCCGGCGGCTCCAAGGAGCCCGACCTGCCGGCGGAGTTCTCCTCCGCCCCCTTCGAGCGCGGCACGGTCGGCATGGCCCGCACCTCCGACCCGAACTCCGCCAACTCGCAGTTCTTCATCTGCTTCAAGCCGTCCTCCTTCCTCAACAACCAGTACACGGTGGTGGGACAGGTGATCTCCGGCATGGAGAACGTCGATAAGATCAAGAAGGGCGAGCCGTCCTCCGGCGAGGTCAGCGACCCGGACAAGATCGTCTCGATGAAGATGGCCAAGGCCAAGTAGGCGCATCGTGACCGGCGCGGCCATGCTGCGATGGGCCGCCCGCGTCCTGCCGGCGACCGCCTGCATCGCCGCGCCGCTTCTCGCCGCCGACGCGGCGATCGAGCGGCTCGACGGAATCCCGCCGGCGCTGGCCCGCTGCTGGCACCCTCTGCACGAAGGCGATGAGGCGACCGTGCGCCTCGCCTTTCGCCGCGACGGCTCCGTGCTCGGCGAGCCGCGCATCACCTACCACAGGAGCGGCGGCCATGGCGAGGCGGCGCTGAGCGCCTCGCTCGCCGAGGCGGTGCGTGCCTGCACGCCGCTGCGGTTTACGCCGTCGATGGGAGGGGCTATTGCGGGCCGCGTCCTGTCCATCCGCCTGATCGCACGGCCTCGCGAGCAGCGGGCCGGGCTGGGCGACCATTCTGGAGATCGTGCATGACCGAGGCCGGCAACACACTGACGCTGGAGACCACCAAGGGTCCGGTGGTGATCGAGATGCGTCCCGACCTCGCGCCGAACCACGTCGCCCACATCAAGAAGCTCGTCGACGAGAAGTTCTACGACGGCATCGTCTTCCACCGCGTCATCGACGGCTTCATGGCGCAGACCGGCTGCCCCAACGGCACCGGCACCGGTGGCTCGAAGTACCCGAACCTCCGCCAAGAGTTCAACGCCGAGCCGCACGTGCGCGGTACCGCCTCGATGGCGCGCTCGTCGAACCCGGACTCCGCCAACTCCCAGTTCTTCATCTGCTTCGGCGATGCCCGTTTCCTCGACAAGCAGTACACGGCGTGGGGCAAGGTCGTGTCCGGCATGGAGAACGTCGACAAGATCAAGCGCGGCGAGCCCGTGCGCGACCCTGACAGGATCGTCTCCGCCTCGATCAGCTGAGTTCGGGCCATCCCGAGGGCCGCGCGGCCCCCTCGTGCTTCTCACCGTAGCGATGCGCGTCGACCACTTCGACTTCGAGCTGCCTGACGATCGCATCGCGCTGCGTCCGGCCGAGCCGCGCGAAGCGGCGCGCCTCCTCGAGGTCGACGCCGCGCTGAGCGACCGCACGCTCGCCGATCTCCCTTCCCTTCTGCGCCCCGGTGACGCGCTGGTCGTCAACGACACGCGCGTCATCCCCGCGAGGCTTTCCGGCACCCGTCGTCGCGGCGAAGCGACGGCTCGCATCGAGGCCACCCTGCACAAGCGCGAGGGCGCCGAACGATGGCTCGCCTTCATCCGCCCGGCGAAGAAGCTGCAGCTCGGCGAGACCGTCCAGTTCGGGACCCCCGACGCGCCGCTCGACGCCCTCTGCCTCGCCCGCAACGGCGAGGGCGAGGGGCTGCTCGGCTTCTCCGCGGCCGGCGCGGCTCTCGACGAGGCGTTGCGCTGCCACGGCACGATGCCTCTGCCGCCCTACATCGCCGGTCGCCGCACCGCCGACACGCATGACGATGCCGACTACCAGACCCTGTTCGCCGACCGCCCCGGCGCCGTGGCCGCGCCGACCGCCGGATTGCACTTCACCCCCGCGCTTCTCGCCGCCATCGCCGCGCGTGGCGTGACGCTGGTGCGCCTCACCCTGCACGTCGGCGCCGGCACCTTTCTGCCGGTCAAGGCGGAGGACACGGCCGACCACCGCATGCACGCGGAATGGGGCGAGATCGACGCCGCCGCGGCCGACACGCTGAATCGCCTGCGCCGCGCCGGCGGCCGGGTCGTCGCCGCCGGCACCACCAGCTTGCGCCTGCTGGAATCCGCTGCCGGTGAGGACGGCATGGTCCGGCCTTTCTCCGGCGACACCAGGATCTTCATCACGCCGGGGTACCGCTTCCGCGCGGTCGACGCGCTGTTCACCAACTTCCACCTGCCGCGCTCGACCCTGTTCATGCTGGTCTCGGCCTTTGCCGGCCTGGAGCGGATGCGCGCCGCCTACGCGCACGCCATCGCCGCGGGCTATCGCTTCTACTCCTACGGCGACGCCTGCTTCCTGCACCGGGCGGACGCGAGGTGAGCGAACGCTCCTTCGCCTTCCGACTGCTCGCCCAAGACGGCGCGGCGCGCCGCGGCGAGATCGCCACCGCGCGGGGCACGATTCAAACGCCGGCCTTCATGCCGGTTGGCACCGCGGCGACCATCAAGGCGATGCACCCGCACGAGGTGCGGGCATCCGGCGCTGACATCCTGCTCGGCAACGTCTACCACCTGATGCTGCGTCCCGGCGCCGAGCGCGTCGCCGAACTCGGCGGCCTACACCGCTTCATGAATTGGCCGCATCCGATCCTGACTGACAGCGGCGGCTTCCAGGTGATGAGCCTCGCCAAGCTGCGGGTGCTCGACGAGACCGGCGTCACCTTCCAATCGCACATCGACGGCTCGCGCCACCACCTCTCCCCAGAGCGCTCGATCGCGATCCAGCGCCTGCTGGGTTCCGACATCCAGATGCAGTTCGACGAGTGCCTCGCCCTGCCGGCGAGCGATGCCGAAGTGGAGCGGGCGATGCGGCTGTCGCTGCGTTGGGCCGAGCGCTCGAAAACGGCGTTCTGGAACGATCGGAATTCGCCCCGCGACCACGCCCTGTTCGGCATCGTTCAGGGCGGCGTGTCCGAGGCTCTGCGCCGCGACAGCGCCGAGGCGCTGGTGGCGATGGGTTTCGACGGCTACGCCGTCGGCGGCCTCGCGGTCGGCGAGCCGCAGGAGGTGATGCTGCGCACCGTTCAAGCGACGCTCGCGCATTTGCCGCGGGACAGGCCCCGCTACCTGATGGGCGTCGGCACGCCGGCCGACATGCTGGAAAGCGTCGCGCGCGGCATCGACATGTTCGATTGCGTGATGCCGACCCGCGCCGGGCGCCACGGCCAGGCCTTCACGCGCTTCGGCAAGGTGAACCTGCGCAACGCCCGCCACGCCGCCGATCCTCGTCCGCTCGACCCGGACGCCTCCTGCTCGGCGGCGCGCCTGTACAGCCGCGCCTATCTCCACCACCTCGTCAAGTCCGGGGAGATCCTCGGCATGATGCTGCTGACGGCGATCAACGTCGGCTACTACCAAGAATTGATGCGCGGGCTGCGCGAGGCGATCGAGGTCGGCAGTTTCGCCGCGACGCGCGAGGCGATCCTGGAGGGCTGGCAGAGCGGCGAGCCGGACGCAACGGTGTGAGAAAGGCGAAGGCGGAGCCCCGCGCGGGGCGCCCCGCCTTCGACCCGTCGCCGCTGCTTCGACCCGCGTACGGGTCGGCCGGCGATCTTTTCCTCTCGAGACCTGGTCGGCAGCCGATGCGAGCACAGCCAGCCATGCATTCAGGTGCCATCGGCCATTCCCTGAGCGGGCAGACCCTAAGGCAGCAGCACCTGCCTGTCATCAGACCGTCATGCCGAAACTCTGCTCGAATGATGCGACCCTTCCACCCGCGGCCGCATCGCCACCTGCTTGTCGTCGGCCGCGCGGCGCGGCATACGGCATCATCGACGCAGTGGAGAATCGCGAGCCTTGGCCGTCTACACCGACGTCAGCGGCGAAGAGCTGGCCGAGTTCCTGCGCGACTACGACATCGGCGAGCCGCTCTCGGTCAAGGGTATCGCCGAGGGCGTCGAGAACTCGAACTTCTTCCTGCACACCGGGCGCGGCTCGTACATCCTCACCCTCTACGAGAAGCGGGTGCGGATCGACGACCTGCCCTTCTTCCTGCGGCTGATGGAGCACCTCGCCGCGGCGGGACTGCGCTGCCCGCAGCCGGTGCGCCGCCATGATGGCGAGGCCCTCGGCCGCCTCGCCGGGCGTCCGGCGGCGATCGTCACCTTCCTCGACGGCCTGTCCATCGCCAGGCCGGCGGCAACTCACTGCTCGGCGATCGGCGCCGCGCTCGCCGCGTTGCACCGTGCCGGCGAGGGTTTCCCGCTCATCCGACCGAATGCCCTGTCGATCGAGGGCTGGCAGCCGCTCTACGCGCTCGCCGAGGGCCGTGTCGACGAGGTGATGCTGGGCCTCGGCAGTTGTCTCGAGGAGGAGCTCGAGCATCTCGCGGCGCACTGGCCCGCCGGCCTGCCGGGCGGCGTCATCCATGCCGACCTGTTTCCCGACAACGTGTTGTTCCTCGGCGACGCCGTCTCCGGACTGATCGATTTTTATTTTGCCTGCACTGACGCTTACGCCTATGACCTCGCAATCTGCCTCAACGCTTGGTGCTTCGAGCCTGACGGCAGCTACAACATCACCAAGGGTTCGGCGCTGATCGCAGCCTATGTCGCGCGACGGCCACTGCTGCAGGACGAGGTGAATGCGCTGCCGCTCCTTGCCCGCGGGGCGGCGCTGCGCTTCGCCCTGACCCGGCTCGTCGACTGGCTGAACGTGCCGCCCGGCGCGCTGGTGCGGCCGAAGAGTCCGGCGGAATACGTCGCCAAACTGCGCTTCCACCAGCGCATCGGCAGCGTCCGCGAATTGGGTCTGACGTGATGGACGAGGCCGCGAGCAAAACCGTCCGCGTCGCGATCTGGACCGACGGCGCCTGCTCCGGCAATCCAGGACCGGGGGGCTGGGGCGCCATCCTGCAGTTCGGCGATGTCCGCCGCGAGCTGTCGGGCGGCGACCACGCCACCACCAACAACCGCATGGAGCTTCTTGCCGCGATCACCGCGCTGGAAAGCTTGAAGCGCGCCTGCATGGTCGACCTCTACACCGACTCGAACTATGTGCGCGGCGGCATCACCTCCTGGATGAACGGCTGGAAGCGCAACGGCTGGAAGACTGCCGACAGGAAGCCCGTGAAGAACATCGAGCTGTGGCAGCGCCTCGACGTGGCGGTAAGGGCGCACGAGGTCGCGTGGCAATGGGTGAAGGGCCACGCCGGCGACCCGATGAACGAGCGCGCCGACGAGCTGGCGCGCGAGGGGATGCGGCCGTTCAAGGCGCGCTGAGGTCTCGGGGGGTCAGGGCGCGTCGACCCGACGGACCCTGAGGGCGTCGAGCGGGCCGCTCACGGCGAACGAGGCGTCGCCGCCGGGCCGGCTTTGCACGGCACGAAGATCGAGCATGCGGCGGCGCAGGTCGAGCGTTCCATGTCCGCTCGACGTCAGCTCGGGTCCGTCGAGGACGAGGTCGGTGATCGTCGCGATGCCGGCGGCGAGACTCGCGCTCGCGCCGAGGGAGCGCACGACGGTGCGTCCGCGCCAGGTGCCGACATCGTCGATCTCGCCGTCGGTGAGGCTGATCCTGGCCGAACCGGCGAAGTCGTTGATGAGCGACGCGACGCTGTCGCCGCGGCCGTGCAGGGCGAGCGAGCCCGACAGCGTCCCGGTCGCGAGCTGCCGCCCGGCGGCGTCCCACGACAGGGCGGAGGCATCGGCGTTGGTCAGCGCGGCGGTCCCCCGCAGGTCGAGGGCGTCGCCGGTCAAACCCTTGTCTGACGCCTTGCTGGCCTGCCCGATCGACAGCCGCGCCTTCAAGGTGCCACCGGAAAGCCGGCCGTCGATCAACGCGATCTCGATGCGCCCGTCGCGACTGATCACCGCCAGCGCGGCCTCGTCGACCGTGAAGGGACGGCACAGGAGATGCGCCGCGGAGATGCGTAGGTCGAGGTCGACATCGCCGATGCGCGGTCGCGGTACGATGCTGCGTGACCATCGCCGGGCGGCGTCGAGCGGCGCCGGCAGCGCGTCCGTGAAAGGCGCGAGCATCAGGCGCTCGGTCGCCAGGGTCGCCGAGACCAGCGGTCGCGCGCCGCGGCGGAACGCCAACGTGCCCTCCCAGCCGTTGCCGTCGGCGCGGAAGGCGAGCTTCTGCAGGTCGAGCGTCGCCAGTCCGTCGCGGTCGGCGGCGATCCGGGCCTCGCTGTCGAGAGAGGCGTCGGAGAAGGCGGCGGGCAGCGCGATGCCGGGGGCGGCGCGCGCGAGCAGCGTCGCGAGCGCGGCCGCCTCGGCGGACAGGTGCCC
>CALMRL010000192.1 GCA_937873345.1 uncultured Beijerinckiaceae bacterium
GCGCATCCCGGCCCGGCTGCCGGGCAGCCACAGCCCGTCGGTCGCCGCCTCCTCGATCGTGTCGTCGAGGCCGGACCAGCGCGCCATCAGCGCTGCGCAATCCTTCGACCGGTTCTCGCCGCGCAGCATCGCCGCCGCGGTCGCCCGCGTCTTGGCGAACATTTCCTCGAAGGTATCGCGCAGCGTCCGGGTGCCGCGCGCCGGGATCAGCAGCACCGCCGTCGCCACGTAGAGGCCGACGCCGAGGATCACCGAGCTGCCGCGCGACAGGGCCGTGGTGAAAGCCTCGTCGGGATGGCCGAACGACTCGGTGAGCACGATCAAGGCGGTATAGCCGGACAGGGCGGCGGCATAGGCCTGCAGGGATCGAAGCAGGCAGGCAACGAAGGTGCAGAGCGCCAGCCAAAGGGACAAGGCGAGGGCGAACGACCACCAGCCCTGCGGGAACAGCGCCACGATGACGATCGAGGCGGCGAGCCCGATCAGTGTGCCGATGACGCGGTTGACACCCTTGAGCAAGCTCTGCGAGCGCGTCGCCTGCGCAGTGATCAGCACGGTCGAAGCGGCCCAGTACGGCGCGTCGAGCTGGATCGCCATCGCGATCCACAGCGCCGCGACCGAACACAGCGACGCCTGCAGCGCGAAGAGCAGCGCGTTGCCGAGTGAGTCGGTCAAGGCGAGGGCGTCGTGGATCGCTTCGCCGATCGACCGCTTTTCCGGTCTCGTCGCCGCAGCCGTCACGCGTCCGTCTCCAACGAGAAGCTCATCAACGAGAACCCTGCCGGCGCCGCCACGTTTGCTGCGCGGCGGCGCATCCCCCATGTTAATGCAGGACGTAGCAAGTTGCATCGCGGCATGGTGCGGGGGGCGGATGACGGATGCGATCGAGGCTCGCGGCAGCGCCGCTCGGGAAGCGACGCAGCCAGAGGAGGCCGTGCGGAAGGCCGAGAGACAGGATGAGAGGCACGACGTGGCGGCGCGACGCCGACGCGCCATGCCGAGCCGGATCTTCGGCATCGCGGCGACCCTCGCTGTCTGCCTCGTCGCCGCGGTGCTCGCCGCCCGAGCCTGGATCGCCTACGTCACCACGCCGTGGACGCGCGACGGCGCGGTGCGGGCCTATACCATCTCGCTGGCGCCGGAGGTGTCGGGCCGGGTGGTGGAGCTGCCGATCCGCGACAACCAGTTCGTCCACAAGGGCGACCTGCTGATGCGGATCGACCCGCGCGACTTCAAGAACACGGTCGACGCCGACCAGGCGATGGTCGACCAGGCCAAGGCGACGCTCGCCAACTCGCGCCTCCAGGCCGAGCGCCGCAACAAGCTCACCGACCTCGCGGTGACGGCCGAGCAGCGCGACAACTTCAACACCGGCGCCGACACCGCCGCCGCCTCGCTGCGCCACGACGAGGCCAACCTCGACGAGGCCAAGCTCAACCTGGAGCGCACCGAGGTGCGCTCGCCGGTGAACGGCTACGTCACCAACCTGCTGACCCAGCGCGGGGACTATGCGACGACGGGCTCGCGGGCGCTGTCGATCGTCGATGCCGACAGCTACTGGATCGACGGCTACTTCGAGGAGACGGTGATCAAGCCGATCAAGGTCGGCGATCCCGCCAAGGCCTGGTTGATGGGCTTCGGCGAGGTGATCGACGGCCACGTCGACAGCATCGCCCGCGGCATCAACGTGTCCAACGCCACGCCGAACGGCTCCGGCCTCGCCGACGTCAACCCGGTCTTCACCTGGGTCAGGCTGGCGCAACGCGTGCCCGTGCGCATCCACATCGACCGCGTTCCACAGGGCGTGCTGCTCGCCGCCGGGATGACGGCGACCGTGCAGATCGACCCGCGTGCCGCCGCGGCCGGCCCGTCGCCTTCGGGTGGCCGAGCCGAGGCGGGCGCGCGCTGAGCCAGCCGGTCCACTTCGTCGAGTTCGATGTCTTCGGCGTCTACGTCGCGCCGATGGCGGTGATGATGCTCGCCGCCTATCTCGTGCTGATGCCGTTGCGCTGGCTGGCGCTCGCGACGGGACTGCTGCACCACGTCTGGCACCCCGCGCTGTTCCAGATCGCCGCCTACCTCGGGATCCTGTCGGCGATCGTGCTCGGCGTCGACGCGATCGGCCTGTCGAACCTCGTCTTGGGGCCCTGAAGCCGGCGCATTTCGCGGTCGCGGCTTCGTCGAAGCCGACAGGCACCACCCGATGCCGGGACCAGATAGGTTTCGGAACGCGGGTGTTCACGCCGACCCGCCCGCTACAACGATCCGCTAGCGAGGAGACGGTGACCCCTCGTGGGTCGAGACGGAGCTAGGTCGGTCGAGTAAAGCCGAAAGGCCTCCGAAGTCCCCATCGAACGGTGCCCGCACATTTTGGCGGCGCCCAGTCTCTTGTCGCTGCAGCTCAGCACCAAGCGCGGCACAGCCTTCCACGCCATGTCGATGCGCAGCACCAGGATGATGCCGGCTAGCGTGTCGCGAACCTCAGAGGGCGGTCGGCCACCTTGCGGCTTCCAAGGCTCCGGCGGCAGGAGTGGCGTGATCGCTGCCAGAAAACCATCTGGAACAAGGATATGCATCCGCCCACAACCCGCACGCTAAGGTTTTGTCTCTCGTTCTTAGACTGCATACAGGTGCGGCATCTGGAACGGCCGTCGCGGCTCGCGGCTTTTCGGCTGCGTCCGGTGTTGAACGGCCCCAACGGTCCGGCCGGAGCCCGAGGGACAAACCCATGCTGAGAACCGTTCTCGCCGTCGCCACCATGCTCGCCACCGGCTCCGCCTTCGCCGACGAGGTCGTCATTCACCGCGACTCGCCGCCGCCCGAGAGTTCGCGCACCGTCACCGAGACGCACAGCGACGCCGGTTGCTCGTCGAAGACCGTGCACAAGGAGAACGACGTGGGCGACTCGAAGACCGTCACCAAGTCGGATTGCTGACGTCACGCTCAAGCGATGCAATGCTTGGTGCGTCCGTGTATTGAAGCATGGACGTTCCGGGTGCATTGACATGAAGAAGCGAGCTTTGGTTTCTGTCCTCGCCTCCGCGGCTGGCTTCGCGCTGGCGTACCGAGGCGCCGCCGGGCGGCAGGGAAAAGCGGCGTCTGCGCTGCGTCCCAGTGGCAGCGGCGGCGGCTTGGAGGCAAAGGCCGGCCGTGTCTTCGTTGGCCGCTCCGGCGACCGCGGCGCCGGCGCCGCGGTGCCCTCGGACATCCCGCCGCGCGGATGGTTCGACGTCGCGAAGCGCACGGTGATGAAGTTCAACCAGAACGAACTGATGGCGGAAGGGGCGAGCGTCACCTTTTTCGCCCTGCTGTCGATCTTTCCTGCCCTGACCGCCATCGTCTCGATCTACGGCCTCTTCGCCGACCCAGCGGCGATCGAGGGCCGTCTCGACGCCGCCAAGGGCCTCGTGCCCGGCGGCGGCCTCGACATCCTGCACGAGCAGATCGCCCGCCTGACCGCCAGCCCGACGAGCGGATTGAGCCTTGGCGCCGGCGTTGGCATCCTCGCCGCGCTGTGGAGCGCCAATCAGGGGTCCAAGGCGATGCTGAGCGCCCTGAATCGCGTGCAGGAGCAGCCGGAGTCGCGCAGCTTCATCCGGCTCACGGCGGTGTCCTTCTCCTTTACCATCGGCGGCATCCTGTCTCTTGCCGCGGCGGTCGGCGTCGGCTTCGTCCTGCCGGCAATCTTCAGCCTGCTTGGCCTCGCGAGCATCGCCGATACTGTGATTCGCATCGCCCGTTGGCCGCTGCTGCTGATCGGGCTGACGGTGGCTCTGGCGACGCTCTACCGCTTCGGGCCTTCCGAGCACCGCACCCGTTGGCAGTGGGCGACGCCGGGCGGGATCTTCAGCGCTCTGGCCTGGGTCTGCCTGTCCTTCTGCTTCTCCTGGTTCGTCGGCAGCTTCGGCTCCTACAACAAGACCTACGGCTCGCTCGGCGCGGTGATCGGCTTCATGACCTGGATCTGGCTATCCTCCACCTTGCTGCTCGTCGGCGCGCAGATCAACGCGGAGCTGGAAGACCAGACGGACCGGAAGACCGCAAGCGCTTGAGCGAGAGCCGAGGCCTTCCGGCCGCGCATGCATCGACCGCGATCCAGGAGGGTTCCCTGAGCAACGCAGGGTTCCGTCAAGCCGGAAAAATCTTCTCGTCCCAATTGCTGCCGATCCGTTGCCGTAATGTATCATGCTTGACGGTGATTTACTTTGTCGCTGCCGCCGTCTCGACACAAAGCGGCGGCCAAGCTAATCAGACCTTCGGCCAATTCTTGGCTTGATGCTCTAGGAGGAGCTTGGCATGGTTCGTAATGTGAAGAGGCTTGCGCTCGCCGGCGCATTCTTGACGATCGCCGCCCCCGCGTTCGCGCAGGTGCCGCCGCAGATCAACCCGCTCGGGATCGACCTCGACCCCTTCCACCTGTTCACGCCGGCTGCGGCCCCGGTGGCTCCCGAGCCCGCGCCGATGATGCATCATCGTATGATGCACCACCGCATGGTGCATCACACGATGATGCACCATTCGATGATGAAGAAGTCCATGATGAAGAAGCCGATGATGAGCCACGACGCGAAGTAACCGCATCGGTCGTCTTCGTCGGCCGCTTCGGCGGTTCGGCAAAAGAGGTCCGCTCCTTCTGGGGCGGGCCTTTTTCTTTGCGCCGTCTTCCTTGCGCCTACGGTGGAGCGGCCCGCCGAGCGTTACGGCGAGCCCGACGTGAGGGCGTCGGCCTTCTTGAGCAGCGCCTCCGCCATGCGAATCGAGGCGACATCGATCAGCCGCCCGTCGAGCGACACGGCACCCTTGCCCTCGCGCGCCGCCTGCGCCATCGCATCGAGGATGCGCCGCGCCTTGGTCACCTCGGCCTCGGAGGGGGAGTAGATGTCGTTGGCGAGCGGCACCTGCGTCGGATGGATCGCCCACTTGCCCTCGTAGCCGAGCACGGCAGCACGGCGGGCGGCCGCCTTGTAGCCCTCGGCATCGGAGATGTCGCCGAACGGCCCGTCGATAGGCCTGAGCCCGTTGGCGCGGCACGCCAGCATCATCTTCGATAGAGCATAATGCCATGGGTCACCCCAGTGGTAGGAGCGCTCGGGCTGCGCCTCGTCCTTGTCCGACAGCACGCCGTAGTCGGGATGGACGCCGCCGATCGACGTCGAGCGGGCGCGCGTCGAAGCGACGTAGTCGGCGATGCCGAAGCTCATCGCCTCGTTGCGCCGCGACGCCTTGGCGATCTCGTCGCAGTTCACCATGCCGAGCGCCGTCTCGATCAGGATCTCGAAGCCGAGGCGCTTGTCACGCTTCTTCGCCATCTCGATTGAGCTGACTAGCGCGTCGACGGCGTAGACGTCGGCCGCGACGCCGACCTTCGGGATCAGGATCATGTCGAGGCGCGGGCAGTTCTCGACGATGTCGACGACGTCTCGGTACCAGTAGTGCGTGTCGAGCCCGTTGATGCGCACCATCATCGTCTTCGCGCCCCAGTCGACCTCGTTGAGGCCGGCCACGATGTTGGCGCGCGCCCGCTCCTTGTCGTCGGGGGCGATGGCGTCCTCGCAGTCGAGGAAGATGATGTCGGCGTCGCCCTGCGCCGCCTTGCTGAACATCTGGTCCTGCGTGCCGGGCACGGCCAGTTCGGAGCGGTGCAGGCGCGGGCGGGCCTGTTCGACGAGGGTGAAGCTCATGGGTGTGTTCCTTCGTTGCCGTGGAATGATCGCCGATCGCTGGCTTCTTCTCCCATGCGCAGCGAAGAGGAGCGGGGATGTGCGGGACGCGCGGTGGAGAAAATGCCGGATGTCTGACGGCGATCTCGCGTCTCGACCATTTCAAGCGGGAGCGGGTCTCCCACCACGCTCACGCGCGGCCCCTCTCCGTCCTTGACAAGTGGGCTGGCGATCAGCCTACGCCGCCTGACGGCGCTCCAGCACTTTGGCCATCGTCGAGCCGAGTTCGCCCGGGCTCGGCGCCACGGTAAGGCCGTAACCCGCCATGATCGCGCTCTTCTCCTTGGCGCTGTCGCCCTCGCCGGAGATGATCGCACCGGCGTGGCCCATCTTGCGACCCTTCGGCGCGGTGAGGCCGGCGACGTAGCCGACCACCGGCTTCCTGGCGTGCTGCTGGATCCAGGCCGCCGCCTCGGCCTCCTGCGGTCCGCCGATTTCGCCGATCATCAAGACGGCGTGGGTGTCGGGGTCGGCCTCGAACAGTTCGAGATGGTCGATGAAGGAGGAGCCGTTGATCGGGTCGCCGCCGATGCCGACCGACGTCGAGACGCCGAGCCCCAGCGCCTTCAGCTGCTCCGCCGCCTCGTAGCCGAGCGTGCCCGAGCGCGACACGATGCCGACGTTGCCCTTGGCGTAGATGTTGCCGGGCATGATGCCTAGCATCGCCTTGCCCGGCGAGATGATGCCGGCGCAGTTCGGGCCGACGAGCATGGTGCGGCGCTCTTTGGTGTAGCGGCGGAGGTAGCGCTTCACCCGCATCATGTCCTGCGCGGGTATGCCGTCGGTGATGCAGCAGATCAGCCGCAGGCCGGCGTCGGCGCCCTCCATGATCGCGTCCATGCAGTACGGCGGGGCGACGAAGGTGATCGAGGCCTCGGCCCCCGTCGCCTCGACGGCCTCCTTGACGGTGTTGAACACCGGGCGGTCGAGGTGGCGCTGCCCGCCTTTGCCCGGCGTCACGCCGCCGACGATCCGCGTGCCGTAGCTGATCGCCTCGCGGGAGTGGAACGTGCCCTTGTCGCCGGTGAAGCCCTGGATCAGGATCTTCGTCGTCTCATCGATCAGGATGCTCATGTCGGGGCTCCTCAGGCGGCGATCGAACGGGCGTCGCCGGCGACCTTCACCGCCAGCGCGGCGGCCTCGGTCAGGCTCTCCGCCGCGTGCACGGCGATGCCGCTCTCGGCCAGGATCTTGCGGCCGGCCTCGACGTTGGTGCCGGCGAGGCGCACCACCAGCGGCAGCCGCAGGTCGATCTCGCGCACCGCCTTGACCACGCCCTCGGCGACCCAGTCGCAGCGGTTGATGCCGGCGAAGATGTTCACCAGCACCGCCTTGACGTTCTTGTCGGACAGCACCAGCCGGAAGGCGGTGGCGACGCGGTCGGCCGAGGCGCCACCGCCGACGTCGAGGAAGTTCGCGGGCTCGCCGCCGGCGTGCTTGATCATGTCCATCGTCGCCATCGCCAGGCCGGCGCCGTTGACGATGCAGCCGATGTTGCCCTCCAGCCCGACGTAGTTCAGCGAGTGCTCCGCCGCCTGCGCCTCGCGCGGGTCCTCCTGCGCGGGATCATGCATGTCGGCGATGCGGCGCTGCCGGAACAGCGCATTGTCGTCGAAGCTCATCTTGGCATCGAGGGCGATGATGCGGCCCTGCTTGGTCAGCACCAGCGGGTTCACCTCCAGCATCGTCGCATCGTGGTCGCGGAAGGCGCGGTAGCAGCCGAGGATGGTCTGCACGGCGCCCTGCACCTGCTTGATGTTGAGCCCGAGCCGGAAGGCGATCTCGCGCGCCTCGAACGGCTGCATGCCGACCGCCGGCTCGACGATGACGGTGATGAGCGAGCCCGGCTTGTCCTTGGCGATCTGCTCGATCTCCATGCCGCCCTCGCGCGAGGCGATGACGCGGATGCGCTCGGCCTTCCGATCGAGCACGAAGCCGAGGTAGAACTCCTTCTCGAACGAGTCGGCGACCTCGACGTAGACGCGCTGCACCGGCTTGCCTTCGGGCCCGGTCTGCGCGGTGACGAGGTTGCGGCCGAGCATGCCTTCCGCCGCCTCGCGTACCTCGTGGTAGGTCTGGCACAGCTTGACGCCGCCGGCCTTGCCGCGCGCGCCGGCGTGGATCTGCGCCTTGACCACCCAGCGCCAGCCGCCGAGTTCGGTGGCGGCATAGACCGCCTGCTCGGCGGAAAAGGCGACCGCGCCGGCGGCGAGGCCGACGCCGGCCTTGGCCAGGATTTCCTTGGCCTGATACTCGTGGATGTCCATCGGCGTCGTTCCTTGAGTTTCAGACCGGGTGCGTCAGACGAGGTTCTGCGGCTTGCCGCCGACGAAGGCCTCGACGTTGTCGATCAGCTGGTCGGCGAGGATCTGCATCGCTTCGCGGCTCGCCCAGGCGACGTGCGGGGTGATGATCAGGTTGGGGATGGCGGGGTCGAGCAGCACGTTGCCCTCGCGCGGCGGCTCCTGAGTCAGCACGTCGAACCCGGCGCCGGCGATCGTGCCCGCCTTCAGGGCCGCCGCCAGCGCCGCCTCGTCGACGAGGCCGCCGCGCGCCGTGTTGATGAGGATCGCCGAGCGCTTCATCTTGCTGAACTCGGCCGCGCCGATCATGTGCCGCGTCTCCGGCGTGAGCGGCGCGTGCAGGGTGATGACGTCGGACTGGCGCAGCACCGTGTCGAGGTCGACGAGGCCTTCCTGGGGGAAGGTGTCGTATCCGATCACCTTCATGCCGAGACCTTCGGCGCGCCAGGCGATCGCCTTGCCGATCGCGCCGTAGCCGACGATGCCCATGGTGGCGCCGGCGATGTCGTGGATGTGGTGAGGGAAGAAGCAGAACTGCCGCGACGTGTTCCACACGCCGTTCCGCACGTCGAGGTGGTAATTCACGAGCTGCCGCTTCAAGGCGAACATCAGCGCGATGACATGCTCGGGCACGGTGTTGAAGGCGTAGTTGCGGATGTTCACCACCGCGATGCCGCGCTCCTTGGCGGCGGCCTTGTCGATGACGTCGGTGCCGGTGGCGGCCACCGCGATCAGCTTGAGGTTCGGCAGCTGCGCCAGCGTATCGGCGCGCAAGGGCACCTTGTTGGTGATGCAGATCGAGGCATCCTTCAGCCGCTCGACGATCTCGTGCGATTCCGTCGCCTCATGCTCGACATAGGCGTGCTCGAAGCCCGGCAGCCGAAGGTCGGCGCCGAGGCTCTCGCGATCGAGGAAGACGATGGAATGCTGCATGTGAAACCCGACCCTCGACCCTTGAAGGCGACCCGAGCAGGTTGCAGCCCGCACGGCGGCCGCCTCGGCGGAGACACGCGGTGCCCGCATCCGGCGCGGCCATAAGGCCCGGTACGCATCCATCCCTCGGGGGTCCGGCGCTTAACGACCCGACGCTTTCCCTCCGGCGGGAAGTTGCAGCACGAGCCGGACCTTAGCAAGGGCAGCCGTCTCCCCCGAACGGGGAAAAATTTTTACCCCACGGCGTAGTGGAAGTTGCGCGAATGGCAGGCGCATCAGACGGCGCGGCACCGCACGTCTCGCAAAAAAGGGGCGCAGCTCCTCACGGCGCCGCGCCCCGGACAATCCGGATGCTCTATCGAGCGCTTCTCAGCTCAGGATCTTCGCCGCGCTGAGCAGTGCCTTGTAGAAGCCCCAAGCGACGGGGACAGCAACGATCAACCAGGGGATCAGCGCCGCTCCAGTGAGGCCGCCGAGGCCGATGCCCTGGCTGGAAGTGCCGGCGACCGAGCCGGCGTTCGGAGCGGACACGCCCTGGCCGCGCGCCGCCGCGATGCCGGCCTGGTTGAGCGACCCTGCTCGCTCGTCCTTCCTCATGAGCCAGCGCTCGTGCACCGGGCGCACCAGCAGGTTGCAGACGAAGCCGAGCGCCAGGATGCCGACCATGATGTAGAGCACGGCATTGTACACCTGTGTCTTCGGCACGCCGGCATGCTCCGCCGCTTGGCGGGCGTGCACGATGAGTTCCGAGCCGGCGACGCCGGCGAGCGACCAGGCGGTGAGCAGCCGTCCGTGGATGGCGCCGACGAACTTGGTGCCGAAGATGTCGGCGAGATAGGCGGGCACGGTGGCGAAGCCGCCGCCGTACATCGACAGGATGATGCACAGCGCGGCGACGAACAGCGCCTTGGAGCCGGCCGAGGCCAGCGTCGGCGTCGCACCGTAAAGGACCATGCCGAGCAAGAAGAAGGTGAAGAACGTCGCCTTGCGCCCGATCTTGTCCGATATCGACGCCCAAAAGAAGCGGCCGCCGATGTTGAAGAGGGACAGCAGGCCGACGAAGCCGGCGGCGACGCCGGCGATGGCGCCGACCTGCGCCGGGGTCGGCGTCGTGCCGGGCGCCAGGCCGATCAGCGAGCCGCCGAAAATCTCCTGTAGCATCGGCGAGGCGATCGACAGCACGGCGATGCCGGCGGTGACGTTGAGGAACAGCACGCCCCAGATCATCCAGAACGACAGCGTCTTGTGGGCGTCGTCGAGGTGGACGTCACCAGACGAGATGAAGCGGCTCTTCTTCGCAGGCGCGATCCAGCCCTCCGGTGCCCAGTTCTCCGGGGGCACCCGGTAGGACAGGGCGCCGATCGTCATCACGACGAGGTAGATGAAGCCGAGCGCCAGGAAGGTCTCGGCGACGCCTGGCTGGCCGGAGGCGGACTTGAAGCCGGCGACGCTGAGGCCGGGCACCACGGTGCCGCCGCTCATCAGGAGGTTGGCGAGCGGCGCCCCGATCATCGCGCCGCCGCCGAAACCCATGATCGCCATGCCGGTCGCCATGCCGCGGCGGTCGGGGAACCACTTGATCAGCGTCGACACCGGCGAGATGTAGCCCAGGCCTAGGCCGACGCCGCCGAACACGCCGAGCCCAAGGTAGAGCATCCAGAGCTGGTGCAGGTTGACAGCGAGCGCCGAGAGCAGGAAGCCGCCGCCCCAGCAGGCCGCGGCCACCAACCCCGCCTTGCGCGGGCCGGCCCGCTCCAGCCAGCCGCCGAACAGCGCCGCCGAGATGCCGAGCAGCACGATGCCGAGCTCGAAGGTGATCACGGTCGAGGAGACCGGCCAGTTGCAGCTGGTGGTGGTGAGCATTTCGAAGAAGCCGATGCTCTTGCAGGCCGCGGAGTCGCCGCCGGGCACGGCCCCAGCCAGCGGCTTCCAGAACACGCTGAGCGCGTAAGCCATGCCGATCGAGAGATGGATGGCGAGCGCCGCCGGAGGGACGAGCCAGCGGTTGAAGCCAGGTTTCGCCACCGTGCGCGCGCGCTCGAAGAAGCCGGTTTCGCTGCCGCCGTAGGGTGGTGCATGATCCACAGCCGTCATGAAGCGTTGCTCTCATGTCATGGGCGCGCCGTTGTCGCGTCGGCGGCTCGGGTGGGATGTTCTGCTAAACGAGCCGGGACGCCGTGGCTATCCGCTGTTGGATCGAGCGGGCACCGCCCTGTGGACGGGTACGGCGGCGAGGAATGCTTGCGCCGACGATGATCGATCCCGTGCTGCTGCGCTCCTTCCTGCTCATCGCCGACGGCAACAGCTTCTCGGAAACAAGCCGCCGTCTGTCGCTGCGTCAGTCCACGGTGAGCGATCAGGTGCGTAAGCTGGAAGCGAGCCTTAAGTGCCAGCTGTTCACCCGCGACACACAGTCCGTGGCGCTGACGGCCGAGGGCGAGGCGCTGATTCCCTTCGCCCGCGACATCCTGGAGGCGCTCGGGCGCGCGGGGCGGCACTTCAGCGGCGATGCCGTGCGGGGGCGGCTGCGCGTCGGCCTTTCCGCCGAGGTCGGCGCGTCGCGGCTGATGCCGGTGCTGCGCGACTTCGCCGCAAGCGGTGTCGGGACCGAACTGGCGGTCACGGTGGCGCCGGCGGCCTCGCTGCACGCCGCCCTCGCCGTCGGCGACCTCGACCTCGCGATCGGCGAGCGGTGGCCGGGCGAGAGCGGCGGCGAACCCCTGTGGCGTGAGGAGCTGGCCTTCGTCGGGCCGGCGCAGGGATCGCCGCTGCCATCGCCGCTTTCGCTGGTGCTGCCGCCGGCGCCGAGCCTGACACGCACCCTCGCGCTCGCCGCGCTGGAGCGCGTTGGGCGTGCTTGGCGGCTGAGCTGCACGAGCCACGCTCGTGACGGGGCACAGGCGGCAGTCGCCGCCGGCCTGGGCATCGGCGTGATGCCGGACGAGCCGCTGCCGCCGGGCCTCGCCTGGATCGAGGGCGAGCTGCCGACGCCAGAGCCGTTCGACGTCGTCGCCCACCGCCATCGCGGCAGCGCCGCGGACCTGCTCGCCACGATCCGTGCGCGGCTGTGCGACGACTGAAGCCCTATCGCGCCGCCAACTCCCGAAGCGTCGCATCAAGGGACAGGGCGCGGGCGACGACGGTGTCGGCGATCGCCTCGACGTCGTCGAGGTGCAGGCGCGGCAGGGTCCCGACGAAGGGCGGCGGCGGCGCGTCGCTCGCCACCGCGACGATGTCGCGATCGTCGGGAAACAGGAACGGCTTGCCGTTGCCGACGCGGTGCACCTCGATCTTGGCGTGGCGGTCGCGCTTGAAGCCTTCGACCACCACGAGATCGCAGGACGAGAATTGTCGCAGCAACCCGGCGAGGTCCGGCCCCGCCTCGTCGCGTAGCTCGTGCATTAGCGCCCAGCGCTTGGCCGAGGCGACCAGCACTTCCCGCGCGCCGGCCTCGCGGTGCAGGAAGCTGTCCTTGCCCGGGCGGTCGATGTCGAAGGCGTGGTGGGCGTGCTTCAGCGTCGACACGGCGAGGCCGCGGGCGCGCAGCACCGGCAGCAGCTTGACGATGAGCGTGGTCTTGCCGGCGCCGCTCCAGCCGGCGAGGCCGATCACCTTCAAGCTGTTCTCGTCTCGGGAGCGGGACGGGCCTCGAACAGCGCGGTGTCGAGCGTCCAGGAGCCATCAGCCTCGATCGCGAAATGCTCGGCGACCGCAGGCGGCATGCGCGCCTGCAGCTCGCGGATCGCCGCGACGAGGCTGGGTGGAGTGCCGATGCGGGCGATCCACGGCGCGAAGGCGAGGCGCAGCCGTGCCGCTACAGGCTCGGCGGGCTCGAAGCCGGCGGCGCGGAGCGCATCGCTCCATTCGGTTGGCGAATAGTCACGCACGTGCGAGGGGTCGCGCAGCAGCTCGACCGCCTGCAGGAAGGTGTCATGCAACGCGGTCCGGCCGGGCGAAACGACGTCGACCACCACCGCCAGCCCGTCCGGCTTCACCACCCGCCGCATCTCCCGCAGGGCCTGGCCGAGATCGCCCCAGTGGTGCGCGCTGAAGCGGCTCAGCACCATGTCGAAGGCGGCGTCGGAGAAGGGCAGGTTCTCGGCCGAGCCCTGCCGCGTCGCGACGTTGCCGAAGCCTCGCCTTGCCGCCTCGTCGGCGACGACGGCGAGCATCTCGATGGATAGGTCGCAGGCGACGACATCGCCGGCATAGGGCGCCGCGGCATAGGTGACGTGACCGCCGCCGCAGCCGAGGTCGAGCACGCAGCAGTCCGGCCGCCCGGCAACGAGACGGGCGATCGCCAAGAGGTCGCCGCCAGCGGCATGGTCGGCGCTGTCGAAGTAGGCTTGCGCGTTGGAGCCGAACTGCGCGGCGACGTGGGCTTCGTGGGGCCGCGAGGCAGAGGTCATCAGCTCGCCAGCTTGAAGATCACCACGGAGCGCCCGGTGACGTCGTAGTCCGCACCGAAGCCGAAATCTTCGCCGTCCGCCGCTTCGGGCTGGTTGGTGTCGATGAGGCGTGCCCACCTGGCGCCGCCGCTCACCTCCGGCAGCTTCACCCGCACCATGTCGTGGTAGGCGTTGAACTGCAGCAGCAGCGTCTGGTCGCTGCCGCGCCGGCGGATGCCGGTCGCCTGGGCGCGGCCGTCGAGCAGCACGCCGAGCGACAGGGCATGTCCGACGCCCCAGTCGTCGTCCCGCATCTCCGTGCCGTCCGAGCGCAGCCAGGTCACGTCCTTGACGTCGAGCTCCTCGTTGTAGTGTCCGGTGAGGAAGCGCTCGCGACGCAGGATGGGATGGTCCTGGCGCAGCTTCGCCAGCTTCCGGGTGAAGGCGAGCAGCTTGCGACCGCTCTCGTCGATGTCCCAGTTGACCCAGCTGATCTCGTTGTCCTGGCAATAGGCGTTGTTGTTGCCGTTCTGCGTGCGGCCGAACTCGTCGCCGGCCAGCAGCAGCGGAAGTCCCTGCGAGACGAAGAGCGTCGTCAGGATGTTGCGCTTCTGGCGCTCGCGCAGCGCAAGGATCGCGGGGTCGTCGGTCGGCCCTTCAACGCCGCAGTTCCAGGAGCGGTTGTGCGAATGGCCGTCGCGGTTGTCCTCGCCGTTCGCCGCATTGTGCTTGTGGTTGTAGGAGACGAGGTCGTTCAGCGTGTAGCCGTCGTGGGCGGTGACGAAGTTCACGCCGGCCCAGGCGCGGCGGCCGCGATGGTTGAAGATGTCGGCCGAGCCGGTCAGGCGCTTGGCAAGGTTCGGCAGCTCGTGCTGCTCGCCGACCCAGTAGGCGCGGACATTGTCGCGGAAGCGGTCGTTCCATTCCGACCAGCCCGGAGGGAAGCGCCCGACCTGGTAGCCGCCGGGACCGCAATCCCACGGTTCCGAGATCAGCTTGACCGAAGACAGGATGGGGTCCTGCCGGCAGGAGTCGAGGAACCCGCCGCCCTCGTCAAAGCCATAGTCCTCGCGGGCGAGAATGGTGCCGAGATCGAAGCGGAAGCCATCGACGTGCATGTCCTGCACCCAGTAGCGCAGGCTATCGGTGACCATCTGCAGCACGCGGGGATGGCTGAGGTTCAGCGTGTTCCCGGTGCCGGTGTCGTTGATGTAGTACCGCGGCCGGTCCTTCAGCAGCCGATAGTAGCTGGCATTGTCGATGCCCTTGAACGAGAAGGTCGGGCCCTTTTCGTTGCCCTCGGCAGTGTGGTTGTAGACGACGTCGAGGATCACCTCGAGCCCGTTGTCGTGGAAGTGGTTGACCATCTCCTTGAACTCGGAGAAGGCGAAGTCGTAGACGCTGGCGAAACGGCGGTCGGGGGCGAAGAAGCCCAGCGTGTTGTAGCCCCAGTAGTTCGTCAGGTCCTTGCGCAGCAGGTGGTCGTCGTTGATGAACATGTGGATCGGCATCAGCTCGACGGCGGTGACGCCGATCGACTTGATGTGACGGATCACCTCCGGCTGGATCAACCCGCGGAAGGTGCCGCGCAGGCGCTCCGGCACCCCCATGTGCTGCTTGGTGAAGCCGCGCACGTGCAGCTCGTAGATCAGCGAATGGTCGTATGGCGTGAAGGGCTTGCGGTCGGCGCCCCAGGTGAAGGCGGGGTCGATGACGCGCGCCTTCGGCATGTACATCGCGCTGTCGCGCGTATCGAAGGTCAGGTCGTCGCCCGCCTCCATCTCGTAGCCGAACACGGACGGATGCCAGCGCAGCTGCCCCTCGATCGCCTTGGCATACGGGTCGAGCACCAGCTTGTTGGGGTTGAAGCGGTGGCCGGCCTCGGGCTCGTAGGGGCCATAGACGCGATAGGCGTAGATGGTACCGGGCCGGGCCTCGGGCAGGTAGCCGTGCCAGACCTCGTCGGTGAACTCCGGCAGTTCGACGCGCTCCACCTCCTTCTCGCTGAAGTGGTTGAACAGGCAGAGTTCGACCTTGGTGGCATTGGCCGAGAACAGGGCGAAGTTGACGCCGCGCCCGTCCCAGGTCGCACCGAGCGGATAGGGCCGCCCCTCGCTGACACGGCTTTTCTGCTGCGCTGCCGACACCCGTCCGTCTCCCCGCCCCGTAGGTCTTGAGCAACACGGGGTTTACCACCATCGTTCCAGCTTGCGGGAGCGACCGGACCTCTCGGGCCGGCGATCGGTCGATGGAAGCCGAGCACGTGATCTTAAAGACGCAGGCCGCTCAGAGCCGCAAGCCCTGGCCGGCGGCAAGCGCCCGCAGGTCGGCCTGGGGGCGGGCACCGATGTGCTGGATGACCTCGGCCGCGGCGAGGCTGCCGAGGCGGGCGCAGTGGCCGGGGTCGAGGCCGCGCACCAGGCCCGTGACGCAGCCGGCGGCGAACAGGTCGCCGGCGCTGTTCGTGTCCACCACTCGCTCGACCGGCGCCGCCGGCACGGCGATCGGTTCGCCGCCGGCAAGCACGAGGCAGCCCTTCTCCGAGCGGGTCACGGCGGCGAGCACGCCCTCGGCGCCGAGCGCGGCGACCGCGCGATCGACATCGCTTTCGCGGTACAGGCTGAGAAGCTCCGCCTCGTTGCTGAACAGGATGTCGACGTCGCGGTGCCGGATCAACTGGAGGAACTCGTCGCGATAGCGGTCGACGCAGAAGGCGTCGGAGAGCGACAGCGCGACGCGGCGGCCAGCGGCATGGGCGAGGCGCGCCGCCTTGAGGAAGGCTGCCTTGGCGGCCGGCGGGTCCCACAGGTAACCTTCGAGGTAGACGATCTCGGACGCCTCCACCGTGGCGGCATCGATGTCGTCCTCCGACAGATCCTGGCAGGCGCCGAGATAGGTGTTCATCGTGCGCTGCCCGTCCGGCGTCACCAGGATGAAGCAGCGCGCGGTGGAGGGACCGGAGGTCGCGTGCGGCGTCGGAAAGTCGACCCCGGCGCGACGGATGTCGTCGGTGAACAGCGTGCCGAGCGTGTCGTCCTTGACGCGACCGACGAAGGAGGCGGAGCAGCCGAGGCGGGCGGCGCCGATCACGGTGTTGGCGGCCGATCCGCCAGAGACGGTGGCGGTGTCGCCCATCTCGGCGAGCAGCGCCTCGGCCGGCGCCTCGGCGATCAGCGTCATCGTGCCCTTGCTCATGCCGTGACCGGCGACGAAGCTGTCCGGCACCTGCGAGATGACGTCGATGATGGCGTTGCCAAGGCCGAGGATGTCGTAGCGTGATGCGGCCATGGGGCGCCCCTATCGATCGGGGGGCCTATCGCATCAAGCTCTCGCGGCGGTCAATGGCCGCGGCGGAGGCGACGGGTGGTGGCGGACCGCAGCCGTCCTAGCGGTCGGGACGGTCCCCGCGGCGCTTCACGCGCGCGAGCACTAGCGCCCGGCGGCTGCGAGCCTCGCTGCCGGCCGCGGCAGCGAGGACGGCGGTCAGGGCGGCGAAGGCGAAGATCAGAACAAGAGCGAACAGGTGCATCTTGGAATTCCTGGACCGGGTCGACTTCTTAACAAAGCAACTGAAATGCCGAACGTCGGCTCGAAAGCACGGTTCCCGCCGTCAGCCACCGTCGAACAGCGCCGTCGACAGGTAGCGCTCGGCGAACGAGGGGATGATCAGGACGATCGTCTTGCCGGTGAACTCCGGCCGCCTGCCAAGGTCGAGCGCCGCCGCCACCGCTGCACCCGACGAGATGCCGGCGGGGATGCCTTCGATGCGGGCCAGCTTGCGGGCATAGTCGAACGTCGTCTGGTTCGACACGGCGATCACCTCATCGATGACGCCGCGGTCGAGCACACCGGGCACGAAGCCGGCGCCGATGCCCTGGATCTTGTGCAGCCCCGGCTTGCCGCCCGACAGCACGGGCGAGTCGGTGGGCTCGACGGCGACGACGCGCATCGACGGGCGGCGCGGCTTCAGCGTCTCGCCGACACCGGTGATGGTGCCGCCCGTCCCGACTCCCGCGACGAAGGCGTCGATCACGCCGCCGGTGTCGGTCCAGATCTCCTCGGCCGTGGTGCGGGCGTGGATCGCCGGGTTGGCGGGGTTCTCGAACTGCCGCGCCATCACAGAGCCAGGCACCTCGGCGAGGATGGCGTCGGCGCGGGCGAGCGCGCCCTTCATGCCGGCGGTGGCCGGCGTCAGCTCCAACTCGGCGCCGAGCTGCTTCAGCATCCTGCGTCGTTCGATCGACATGCTCTCGGGCATGACGAGGATGAGGCGGTAGCCGCGCGACGCCGCGGCGAAGGCGAGACCGATGCCGGTGTTGCCCGACGTCGCCTCGACGATGGTGGAGCGACCACGCTCGAGGCGGCCGTCGGCCTCCATCGCATCGATCATCGCGACGCCGATGCGGTCCTTGACGCTCGCGGTCGGGTTGAAGAACTCCAGCTTGGCGAGCAGGGTGGCGTCGACCCCTTCCGCCTTGCTGATGCGATCGAGGCGCACGAGCGGCGTGTTGCCGATGGCGTCGGTGATCGAGTCGTAGACGCGGCCGCGTCCGGGACGGGTACCGCCGGCGGGTCCGAACGCTCCGTTGGCGGATGCGCGCCCGTCGGATGCCTGACTATCCTGAGGCGGCAGCGTCGTGGTCATGGTGCAGCACTCCTCGGTATCAGGGCGTCGACATCGGGACTTCGGCGGCTCTGGCCTTGCGGCGGCCGGCATGCTCAGCCTGCCGCCGCGCGGGCGACCCGGCAAGCGGGACGATCGCCGGACCCTTCCCGCGCGCACCGGTCCTCGTCGCCGGTGCTGGTCTTCGCACTCGATGTCGGCGTCCGGCGGCGAAGCGCAAGAGCGGCCGATCGGTGCGGTGCCGCTACTTGGCGACCAGCACCTGCCCCCTGATCTCGCCGCCCTTGTTCGCCGCCGTGTGGATGTTGAAGTAGGTCATCCCCTCGGTAAGGTTGCGCGCCTGCTCCGTGGTCAGCGTCGCCTCACCCTTGATTGGGCTCGCCAGCGCACCCTTCACGGGGATTTCCACGCCGGCGTTTTTGCCGACCGGGGCGGGCGCGTGGAGATGCGCCGCCACGGCCGGTCCCGTCAGATCGGCGTAGGTGACGTCGTAGGTGAGCTTGCGGCTGGCGGGATCGAAGGTGCCGGTCAGTTCGCCCTTGCCCTTGGAGGTGTTCGGCGGCACCTCGGCGTTGGCGGCGAGCTGCGCCTGGATCTTCAGAGGATCGGCCGAGGCCGCGCTGGCGGCGAGCATCAGGCCGGCAGCGAGCGCGGCAGGCCAGGCCGTGCGGATGGAGGCATTGCGGATCATGGTCGCTCCTTGGACGGGTGGTGATCGGGTTGCGGTGGCTCCCAACAGGGGAGATCGGCCGGCGCGGCGCCGCGTCAACGGTCCGATCGGCGACGGGGCGGAGGTCGTTGCGACGCAGGCGGGCCTGCCCGTCGCATAGCCACGCCGGGCGGCAGCGGCTATAAGGCCGGCGAAAACAGCCCGCCCCGCGGGTCCTGCCGAGCCCCGATGACCCGTTCCCAGACCCGCAGCGCCGCTCACGCCGGCGAAGACACCCACTTCGGCTTCGACACGGTGCGCCTCGACGAGAAGCAGGCGCGGGTGGATGCCGTGTTCCATCGCGTTGCCGGGCGCTACGACCTGATGAACGACCTGATGTCGGCCGGCCTGCACCGCGCCTGGAAGGACCGCCTCGTCGCCGCGGTCAACCCGCCGAAGCGAAGCCCCTCCCGCCATCTCGACGTCGCCGGCGGCACGGCCGACGTCGCCTTCCGCATCCTGCGCGCCGGCTCCCCCTCCACCGCCGTCACCGTGCTCGACATCAACCCCGACATGCTGGAGGTCGGCCGCGAGCGCGCCGAGGCGAAGGGGATGGCCGGCCGTCTCTCCTTCGTCGAGGGCAACGCCGAGGATCTGCCCTTCGAGGACGGGCGCTTCGACGGCTACACGATCGCCTTCGGCATCCGCAACGTGCCGCGCATCGAGGCGGCGCTGCGCGAGGCCCATCGCGTGCTGAAGCGCGGCGGGCACTTCCTCTGCCTGGAGTTCTCCCAGGTCGACCTGCTCCTGCTGCGGCAGCTCTACGACGCCTACTCCTTCAACGTCATCCCGCAGCTCGGCCGGATGGTGGCGGGCGACGCCGACTCCTACCGCTACCTCGTCGAGTCGATCCGCCGCTTTCCCGGGCCGGAAGACTTCGCGGCGATGATCGGCGCGGCCGGCTTCGGGCGCACCGGTTTCACGCGCCTCACCGGCGGCATCGTCGCCATCCATTCCGGCTGGAAGCTGTGAGCGGCCGGGAGCGCGGTCCCAGGGGCGCTCGCAAGGGCGCCCCGTGATCCTCTCACTCGGCTCCCTGTTCCGGCTCGGGCGCGCCGGCTTCACCCTGGCCCGCGCCGGCGTGTTCGCCGACGTGGACCCAATTAACTTGCCGCCCAACGCTCGGCTGCCGCTGGCCATGGCGAAGATGATCGCGCGCAAGCAGACGGGGCCGGCGCTCGACGCGCTGCCCGGGGCGATCGGCCGGCTCGGTCCCTCCTACGTCAAGCTCGGCCAGTTCCTGGCGACGCGGCCCGACCTCGTCGGACCGGCGGTGGTGCGCCAGCTCGAGCGCCTGCAGGACCGAATGCAGCCGTTCGGCCGCGACGTCGCGATCGCGCAGATCGAGCGCACCTTCGCCGCCAAGCTCGACACGCTGTTCGTGTCCTTCTCCGAGCCGGTCGCGGCCGCCTCGATCGCCCAGGTGCACAGGGCACGCATCCGCGATGCGCTCGGCGAGCGCGAGGTCGCTGTGAAGGTGCGCCGCCCCGGCATCGATCGCCAGCTCGCCCGCGACCTCGCCGACATGAAGGCGGCGGCGACGTTCATCGCCGAGAATTTCCCCGAGTCGCGGCGCCTCAAGCCCGAGGGCGTGGTCGACACGCTGGCCCGCTCGCTGCGGATGGAGACCGACTTCCGGCTGGAGGCGGCGGCGGCGTCCGAATTCGCCGACAACGTCGCCGGCGAGAGCGATTTCCGTATCCCCGCGATCGACTGGGACCGCACCGCGGCCGAGGTGCTGACGCTGGAATGGGTCGACGGCACCAAGCTCGGCGACGTCGCCGGGCTGCGCGCCCGCGGCCTCGACCTGCCGAAGATCGGCGCCACGGTGATCCAGTCGTTCCTGCGCCATGCGATGCGCGACGGTTTCTTCCACGCCGACATGCACCAGGGCAACCTGTTCGTCGACCGCGACGGGCGGCTCACCGCGGTCGACTTCGGCATCATGGGTCGGCTCGGGCGCAACGAGCGGCGCTTCCTCGCCGAGATCCTCTACGGCTTCATCACCCGCGACTACCGCCGGGTGGCGGAGGTGCATTTCGAGGCCGGTTACGTCCCTCCCTCGCATGCCGTCGACGACTTCGCCCAGGCGATCCGCGCCATCGGCGAGCCGATCCACGCGCGCACCGCCGACCAGATCTCGATGGCGCGCCTCCTCACCCTGCTGTTCGAGATCACCGGCCTATTCAACATGCAGACTCGCACCGAGCTGGTGCTTCTGCAGAAGACCATGGTGGTGGTGGAAGGCGTCGCCCGTTCGCTCGATCCGCGCCTCGACATGTGGTCGACCGCCGAGCCGGTGGTGCGCACCTGGATCGAGGGCAATCTCGGGCCGCTCGGTCGGCTGGGAGACATTGGGGCCGGCATCGGCACGTTGGCGAAGTTCGCCGGCGGCCTGCCGCAGGCGCTGCTGCGCGCCGAGCGCACCGTGTCGAAGCTCGAAGACGCGCTCGATGGCGGCATCGGGCTGTCCGATGACGCCTTGCGCTCCTTCGGCATGATGCAGACGCGGGCGCAGCGCACCACCAGCTACGCGCTGTGGGCGCTGGTGATCGTCATGGTGTACTATATCCTGCGCTAACGCTTCCCGAGGCCCGTCATGGCCGCCGTGCTGTTCGATACGCTGAAGTTCGTCCGCGAGTTGCGCCCCTCCTTCTCGCAGGAGCAGGCGGAGGCGCTGGCCACCGCCGTGGCCGGCAGCGCGCAGGATACGATCGCGACCAAGGCCGACATCGCCTCGCTGCGGGCGGAGATGATCGAGATCAAAGGCGAGCTGAAAGGCGACATCGCGGCGCTGAAGAGTGATCTGGCGATGTTGAAGATCGACCTCGTGCGCTGGATCGTGACCGCCATCGCCTTCAACTTCGTCGCGACGGCCGGCTTCATCATCACGGCGTTGCGCATCTTCCGATAGACGAGATGGCTGACACTCCCGCCTCGCCTCTCGCCGGCTGCACCATCCTGCTCATCGTCGGCGGCGGTATCGCCGCCTACAAGGCGCTCGACCTCGTGCGCCGCCTGCGCGAGCGAGGCGCCGCCGTGCGCCCGGTGATGACGGAGGGGGCCAAGCAGTTCGTCACCCCACTGTCGCTGGCGAGCCTCGCCGGAGCCCCCGTGCACGACGCGCTGTTTTCCCTGACCGACGAATCGACCATGGGGCACATCGAGCTGTCGCGCGCCGCCGAGTTGGTAGTGGTGGCGCCGGCCACCGCCAACCTCCTCGCGAAGCTCGCCAACGGCCTCGCCGACGACCTCGCCTCGACGCTGCTGCTGGCGACCGACAAGCGCACGCTGGTCGTCCCGGCGATGAACCTGCGGATGTGGCTGCACCCCGCCACCCGCCGCAACGTCGAGCGCCTGCGCGCCGACGGCGTGCTGTTCTGCGGTCCCGTCGAGGGGGCGATGGCCTGCGGCGAGTTCGGACCGGGGCGGATGAGCGAGCCGCTGGCGGTCGTCGCCGCGATCGAGGCGGCGCTCGCCGCCGACACCCGCCTCGCCCTACCCAACCTCGCACCCGGAAGGGGCGCGCTCGCCGGGCGGCGCGTGGTGGTCACCTCCGGGCCGACCCACGAGCCGATCGACCCCGTGCGCTTCATCGCCAACCGCTCGTCGGGCAAGCAGGGACACGCCATCGCTTCGGCCGCCGCCGCCGCGGGGGCGGAGGTGGTGCTGGTCAGCGGTCCGGTGGCGCTGCCTGATCCCGCCGGGGTGAGGGTCGAGCGGGTGGAGACGGCGCTCGAGATGCTGGCGGCGGTGAAAGCGGCGCTGCCGGCGGACGTCTTCGTCGCGGCTGCGGCGGTGGCGGACTGGCACGTTACCGCCGCCGCCGCGCACAAGCTGAAGAAGGGCGGCGAGCCGGCGAGCCTCGCGCTCGCCGCCAACCCCGACATCCTCGCCACGGTCGCCGGCCGGGAGCGCGATCGTCCGCCCGTGGTGGTGGGCTTCGCCGCCGAGACCGAGAGGCTGATGGATCACGCGCGGGAAAAGCTCGGGCGCAAGGGCTGCGACCTCCTCGTGCTGAACGACGTCGGGCCGGCGAGCGGGACGTTCGGAGGCGAGACGAACGAGGTGACGATCCTCGCGCGCGACGGCGGCGCCACCGCTTGGCCACGCCTGAGCAAGGCCGAGGTCGCGAAGCGGCTGGTACGGCTCTTCGCCGAAAGGCTGGATGAAACGTGAGCGCCCCCAGTTCGCCCGTCGCCGTCAAGGTGCTGCCGCACGGCGAGGGCCTCGGCCTTCCCGCCTATGCGACCGAGTTCGCCGCCGGCTGCGACCTGCCGGCCGCCGTGCCAGCCGATGCGCCGTTGACCCTGCCGCCGGGGGATCGGGCGCTGGTGCCGACCGGGCTGATGATGGCGCTGCGGCCGGGTTTCGAGGCGCAGGTGCGCCCGCGCTCGGGCCTCGCCCTGCGCTACGGCGTCACCGTTCTGAACGCACCCGGCACGGTCGACGCCGACTACCGCGGCGAGGTGATGGTGCTGCTGGTCAACCTCGGCGCCGCTCCCTTCACGGTCACGCGCGGCATGCGGATCGCGCAGCTGGTGTTGGCGCCGGTGACACGGGCGCGCTTTTTCGAGACCGGCGACCTCGATGCCACCGCGCGGGCGGCGGGAGGCTTCGGATCGACAGGAACTGGTGGATACGGGTTAGGCCACCACAGAGAATGAAGCGGCTGGCCTCCTCCATCTCGAAAGTTAAGCCCTACGCCCCGCCGAGGTTCTCGAAGAAGTCCTTCATCTTGGTGAAGAAGCCCGACGCCTCGGGATGCGTCTTGTGCGAGGACTCAGCCTCGAACTCGGTCAAGAGCTCTCGTTGCCGGCGCGTCAAATTCTGCGGCGTCTCCACGGTCGCTTGGATGTAGAGGTCGCCGGTGTCGCGCGAGCGCAGTACCGGCATGCCGCGTCCCCGCACCTTGAACTGCTTGCCCGACTGCGTGCCCTCGGCGATCTTCACCTTGGCCTCGCCGCCGTCGACGGTGCGCACGGCGATCTCGCCGCCGAGCGCCGCCTGCACCATCGAGATCGGCACGCGGCAGAACAGGTCGGCGCCATCACGTTGGAAGAAGGGGTGGGGCTTCGTCGAGACGAAGATGTAGAGGTCGCCCGACGGACCGCCACGGGTGCCGGCCTCGCCCTCGCCCGCCAAGCGGATGCGGGTGCCGTCCTCGACGCCCGCCGGGATGTTCACGCTGAGCTGGCGCTCGCGCGTCACCCGGCCAGTGCCGGAGCAGGCGGGGCAGGGATTGTCGATCACCTCTCCGCGCCCGCCGCAGGTCGGGCAGGTGCGCTCGATCGCGAAGAAGCCCTGCTGCGCCCTG
>CALMRL010000193.1 GCA_937873345.1 uncultured Beijerinckiaceae bacterium
GCCCCTTCACCTGCCGGAACCCGAGCCGGATCGCCCGGTCGCCCAGGATGTCGTCGCGCATGGAAGCGTGGCGCGGATGGAGCCGCGCCCCGGTGCCGTCCTCCCCCGAGCCCAGCGGCACGAGGTCATGGTCCCAGGCCGAGAAGTTCACGTCGACCTCGTGCACCGCCACGCCGTGGTCGCGCGCGTCGCGCACGAGTTGCGCCGGCGCGTAGAAGCCCATCGGCTGGGCGTTGAGCATCGCGCAGGCGAAGACGTCCGGGTAGCGGCACTTCATCCAGGCCGAAGCGTAGACCAGCAGCGCGAAGGAGGCGGCGTGGCTTTCGGGGAAGCCGTAGGTGCCGAAGCCCTCGATCTGCGCGAAGCAGCGCTCGGCGAAGTCGCGCGGGTAGCCGCGCCCCACCATGCCCTCCACCATCTGGTCGCGCAGCTTGCCGATGGTGCCGACGCGCTTGAAGGTCGCCATGGCGCGGCGCAGCTTGTCGGCCTCGGTGGGGGTGAAGCCGCCCGCCACGATGGCGATCTTCATCGCCTGCTCCTGGAACAGCGGCACGCCGAGCGTCTTGCCCAGCACGGCTTCGAGCTCGGGCTTCGGGTAGGTCACGGCCTCCTTGTTTTCCCGCCGCCGGAGGTAGGGATGCACCATGTCGCCCTGGATGGGGCCGGGCCGCACGATCGCCACCTCGACGACGAGGTCGTAGAAGACGCGCGGTTTCAGCCGCGGCAGCATGGACATCTGCGCCCGGCTCTCGATCTGGAACACCCCGATCGTGTCGGCCCGGCAGATCATGTCGTAGACGGCGCTTTCCTCGGACGGGATCGAGGCCAGCGCGTAGCGCTCGCCGTAGTGGCGCTCCAGGAGGTCGAAGCCCCGGCGCAGCGCCGACAGCATGCCGAGCGCCAGCACGTCGACCTTCAGCATGCCGAGCGCGTCGAGGTCGTCCTTGTCCCATTCGACGGTGGTGCGGTCCGCCATGGCGGCGTTGAGGATCGGCACGGCGTCGTCGAGCCGCGAGCGCGTGATGACGAAGCCGCCCGTGTGCTGCGACAGGTGGCGCGGGAACCCGGCCCGCTCCTCGGCGAGCCGCAGCC
>CALMRL010000194.1 GCA_937873345.1 uncultured Beijerinckiaceae bacterium
GGCTGCGCCGTCATCTGCCTCAACCAGATCAAACGGTTTTGTTAGATGCTCTTAGGACCGCGGTGCGTTTCGCGCAAATTCGGGAAGGCATCGGCGAGCCGCGGCCGATGCGGCACCGCTTCGCCGTCCTGCCGGCGCGGCGCCGATGCCTACGGAAATCCTATGCAGCGGCAGGTCCGCGCGCATCGATCCCCTATGGCGTCCCGCCGATGGTCTCGCCGCCGCGCTCGCGCCACCCGCCCCGGCGCCGATCGTCCCGGTCGGCTCGCGCGAGGGACGCCGGACCCGCCGCGAGACCAGGCCTAAGATGACGCTCTACGACAGGATCATGGGAGCCCCTCTCGCCACCGCCGACGAGGCGAAGCAGACGGTGGGGCCGCTCGCCGGCATCCCGATGCTCGGCCTCGACGCCCTCTCCTCCGCCGCCTACGGGCCGGAGGCGGCGCTCGCGATCCTGCTCGGCATCGGCGCGCTCGGCGCCGTCTACATCGTGCCGATCACGGCGATCGTGGTGGCGCTGCTGCTGATCGTCTTCGTCTCGTACCGGCAGACGATCCCCGCCTATCCCGGCGGCGGCGGCTCCTACACCGTCGCTCGCGAGAACCTCGGCGTGCGCTTCGGCCTGCTCGCCGCCGCCTCGCTGATGGTCGACTACATCCTCAACGTCGCCGTCGGCATCGCCGCCGGCGTCGGCGCGCTGATCTCCGCCGTGCCGGCGCTGCACCCCTACGTCCTGCCCCTGTGCCTCGGCATCCTCGTCCTCATCACCCTCGTCAACCTCCATGGCGTGCGCGAGGCGGGCGTCGCCTTCGTGGCCCCGACCTACCTGTTCGTCGGGACGCTCGGCCTCGTGATCCTCCTCGGCCTTGCCAAGGCCGCGCTCGCCGGCGGCCATCCCGTACCGGTCGAGGTGCCCGCCGCGGTGCCAGTCGCCAGCACCGGCGTCGGCTTTTGGCTGCTGCTGCGCGCCTTCGCCAACGGCTGCACGGCGATGACCGGCGTCGAGGCGATCAGCAACGGCATCCCCGCCTTCCGCGCCCCATCCGTGAGCAATGCCAAGCGCACCCTCGCCGCGGTGGTGGCGATCCTCGCTGTGCTGCTGATCGGCATCGCGCTGCTGTGCCGCCTCTACGGCATCGTCGCCGACGACCCCGACACTGCGAACTACCAGAGCGTGCTGTCGAAGCTGACCGCAGCGGTGACCGGGCGCGGTCCGTTCTACTACGTCACCATGGGCGGCGTGATCGCCGTGGTGTGCCTGTCGGCGAACACCAGCTTCGCCGACTTTCCCAGGCTGTGCCGCCTGCTCGCCCTCGACAACCACCTGCCCTACACCTTCGCCTCGCGCTCGCGCCGCCTCGTCAACGCCAGCGGCATCCTGGCGCTGGCCGTCATGTCGGCCATCCTGCTCGTCGCCTTCGGCGGCGTCACCGACCGACTGGTGCCGCTGTTCGCGATCGGCGCCTTCGGCGCCTTCACCCTGAGCCAAGCCGGCATGGTGATGCATTGGCGAAGCCTCGGGCGCCCCCCCGCGACAGAATGCGATCGCCCGGCGGACAGGGGCTCGCGCGGCGCGGCATTGGCGATCAACGCCATCGGCGCCGTCGCGACCGGCCTCGTCCTCCTCATCGTGCTGGCGACGAAGTTCGTCGACGGCGCCTGGGTGGTGCTGCTGCTGATCCCCGCCCTGTTCTTCGTCTTCGTGCGGGTGCAGGCGCACTACGCCTTCGTGCGCGAGCAGACCGACTGCGCCGTGCCGCTCGCCGTCACGGACCTGCAGCCGCCGGTGGTCGCAGTGGTGATGCGGCGCTGGAGCACGATCACCCGCAACGCCCTGCGCTTCGCCCTGTCGATGTCGGACGACATCGTCGCCGTGCACGTCAACACCGACGCGGAGGAAGGCCGGCATCTCGCCGCCAAATGGGGCCGCTTCGTCGAGGCGCCGCTGCGGGAGGGCGGCCACGCCGTGCCGCGCCTCCTCCTCGTCGAGTCGCCCTACCGCCTCTTCCTCGACCCCCTGTTCGACACGCTGACGAGGCTCGCCGACGAGAACCCGGGGCGCAGCGTGGCGGTCGTCGTGCCCGAGCTCGTCGGTGGCCGCTGGAGCGACTACCTCCTGCACAACCAGCGCTCGACCGCGCTGAAGGGCGCGTTGCTGCTGCACGGCGACCAGCGTCTGGTGCTGGTCAACGTGCCCTGGCGACTCGCGAAGCACTGAGCGCCGATGCGATACCGCCGGAACGACCCGCGTCCACCCCGCGCTGGTCCGCAGGCGCCCCGTCCGCTCGGAGCAAGGACTGACATCCGGGAGAGCAGCCCTGACGGCTCCTCGCGGCGAGGAAGCCGCCGCATCCCCTCAAGGCCATAGCGCCCGCAGCCTGTCGTCCGCGGCTGCCGGCATTTCGTAGAGGAACGGCCCCGGCATATTCTCCAGCGCCTCGATCTGCGGCCAGCGCACGACCAGCGCCGCCGCCTGCTCGTGCATCCGCAGCCGGAGGACGGCCGGCGGCAGCACCAGCGCCCGCAAGCCCGCGTCGCGGCAGGCGAGGCGCTGCGCCCTGATGCGCGGCAGGCGCGCATCGCCGCTCACCAGCAGACCGCCGGCGAGGGCCGCGATGAGATCGCGGTCGCTCGTGCCGCCGCCGCCGGGC
>CALMRL010000195.1 GCA_937873345.1 uncultured Beijerinckiaceae bacterium
GCCGCAACCGGCCCCGGCACGTCGTGGGGTTCGGCCGGCGGCAGGCCGGGACGGCCCTGCTTGCTTGGCCGAGGTGGCGCATCCCCGCCGCCTCGGCCGCCAGCGAGCCCCGAGAGCATGTCGAGCAGCCGCGAGCCGTCGATCGTCTGCTCGTCGCCGGGAGCGCCATGCCGTCCGACCTTGCCGGTGGTGATGGTGACGCAGTGCTCGTCCCGGCAGTCCCTGGGCACGTCAACGCGGACCCTGTGGCCGTCGATGTCGATCGCGAAGCCGTCCTGCGCGTCGGCCGGGCTCGCGAAGTCGCCGATGATGGCGGCGGCCACGACGATCACGAGCCTCTTCATGCGCGCCTCCGATCGCGAGGGAGCAGCTTCGAGGATGGACGCCGTCTCGAACGCCGTCCACCTGCCCGCATCGCGTGTTGCCGCACAGTCAACGCAGCGCGAAGCAGGCCGTTCACCGCCCTTTCCGGAGGAAGACGATGCCGCCGGCTGGCCGACGAGGAAAAGCGGTCTATCTTCCGCCGACCCCGAAACGGAGACGTCCATGAGCATCGCCTTCCTCGGTCTCGGCGCGATGGGCGTCGGCATCGCCGAAAACCTCCTCAAGGCCGGCCACGAGGTCACGGTATGGAACCGCTCGCCGGGCCGCGACGGCCACATCGTCTCGGCCGGAGCGGCCAGCGCCCGATCGCCTCTCGAAGCCGCTTCCGACGCCAGCGTGGCGTTCACCATGCTCAGCGACGACGCGGCCTTCGAGTCGGTGCTCGGTGGCGACAAGGGGCTGCTGCAGGGCCTGCCGAGCAACGCCATCCACGTCTCGATGAGCACGATCGCCGTCAGCACCGCCGACCGCGCCGCCGCGGCGCACAAGGCGCACGGCCAGCGCTTCGTTTCCTGCCCCGTCTTCGGGCGGCCGGACGCGGCGGCGGCGGCGAAGCTCTATGTGCTGGCGGCGGGCGCCGCGGCCGACATCGACGAGGTCGAGCCGCTGCTCACCGCCATCGGCCAGCGCACTTTCCGCATCGGCGATACGCCCTCGCAGGCCAATCTCGTCAAGCTGTGCGGCAACTTCACCATCATGGCGGCAGTCGAGGCGATGGCGGAAGGCATGGCGCTCGCGCAGAAGGGCGGCGTCGGCAAGGCGCTGCTGCACGAGGTTCTGACCGGCACGCTGTTTGATGCGCCGATCTACCGCAACTACGGCCGCATCCTGGTCGAGGAGGCCTACACCCCCGCGGGCTTCAAGGCGCCGCTGGGCCTCAAGGACATGCGGCTGGCGGGCGAGGCGGCGGAAACGTACCGCGTGCCGATGCCGCTGCTCTCCCTAGTGCGCGACCAGCTGATCCAGACGATCGCCCGCGAGGGAGAGGAGATCGACTGGTCGGGCATCGGCAAGACGGTGGCGGGCAACGCCGGCCTGTAGGCCGCCGTCAGCCGGCCCGGCGCGCCTTGCGCAGGGCGGCGGGATGGGGG
>CALMRL010000196.1 GCA_937873345.1 uncultured Beijerinckiaceae bacterium
TCGTAGGCCTGGGAGCCGTCGGGGCGCAGCACCGTGCCGCGCAGCGTCACCGTGCCGTCCGCCACGGTGGCGTAGGCGCCGATCGGCGTGCGGCAGGACCCGTCGAGCGCGGCCAGGAACGCCCGCTCCGCGCGAAGCGCGATGCCCGTTCCCTCGCACAGCACCGGCGCCAGAAACTTCGCGACGCGACTGTCGCCGGTCCGCGCGGTGATGCCGATCGCCCCCTGCCCGGCTGCGGGGAGGAAGTCCTCGATCGGGATGAGGTATGTCGCCTCGCCTTCCAACCCGAGGCGCTTCAGCCCGGCCAGCGCCAGCAGCGTGCCGGCAAAGGCGCCCTCCCTAATCTTCCGCAGCCTCGTCTGCACGTTGCCGCGCAGCAGCACGGTCTCGACGTCAGGGCGGATGCGCTTCAGCATCGCGCCGCGGCGCAGCGAGGCCGTCCCCACCGTCGCGCCGCGCGGCAGCTCGCGCGGGCTCGGGGCGACGGGCGAGATCCAGGCGTCGCGCACGTCCTCGCGCGCGAGGTAGCCGCTGATCGCGATGTCGTCGGGCAGGAAGGTCGGCATGTCCTTGGCCGAGTGTACGGCGAGGTCGATGCCGTTCACCATCAGCGCCGTGTCGAGCTCCTTGGTGAACAGCCCCTTGCCGCCGGCCTCTGACAGCGGCCTGTCGAGGATGGCGTCGCCGCTCGTCTTGATGACGTGGATGGCGAGCGCGCCCTCGGGCAGCCGATGCGCCTCGCGCAGCCTGTCGCGCAGCTGATGCGCCTGCGCCAGCGCCAACGGCGAGCCGCGGGTGCCGATACGCAGGGGGTAATCGAGGGACGGGGTGGACATCGGGTGCCTGGGCCGGACTTCGCGGTAGACTTGGCGCTTGCGTCTTCCTACAGCGGCGCGGGGCTGGGCGGAAGCCGCCGGCTCGGATTGCCCACGCTGGAGCACGGGATGACGCTGATCTACAAGATCGTGCCGCGCCAGCTGTGGCAGCAGGCCAAGCACATCGGCCTGTTCACCGGCGCCACCGTCGACCTCGTCGACGGCTTCATCCACCTCTCCGCTGCCGGCCAGGTCGAGGAGACGGCGGCGAAGCACTTCGCCGGCCAGCACGAGCTGCTGCTCGTCGCCGTTGAGGCCGAAGACCTCGGCGACGACCTGCGTTGGGAGGCGTCTCGCGGCGGCGCCTCGTTTCCGCACCTCTACGCGCCGTTGCGGGTCGACAGCGCGCGGAGCGTCGAGCCGCTGCCGGTCGGCGCCGACGGCCGGCACGACTTCGCCGGGCTGCTCCCCGTCGGGAAATCCGCGTGAGCCGCTCGTTGCTGTCGAGAGCTTGGCCTCTGGCGCGTCCTGTCCTGCACGCGCTCGACCCCGAGCGGGCGCACGATCTCACCGTGCGGGCACTCGCCGCGTTACCCCTGCCCAAGGCGAAGCCCGACGACCCCCGCCTCGCGATGGAGGCCTTCGGCCTACGCTTCCCCAACCCGGTCGGCCTCGCCGCCGGCTTCGACAAGAACGGCGCGCTGGTCGGCAAGGCGGGCGCGCTCGGTTTCGGCTTCGCCGAGATCGGCACGCTGACACCGCTGCCGCAGGCCGGCAACGCACGCCCGCGCCTGTTCCGGCTAGTCGAGCACGGCGCCGTCATCAACCGCTTCGGCTTCAACAACCGCGGCCATGAGAGCGCACTGCCGAGGGTAAGCCGACATCGGCAGACCGGCACCGCGCCGGGCGCGCTGCTCGGCGTCAACGTCGGCGCTAACAAGGACGCAGCCGACCGCGTCGCCGACTACGTCGCCGGCGTGCGCGCCTTCGCGGGGGACGCCGACTACCTCGCGATCAACATCTCGTCGCCCAACACGCCCAACCTGCGCGACCTGCAGAAGCCGGACGCGCTCGACGAGTTGCTCGCCCGCGTACTCGACGCGCGCGATGCCGCGGAGCGGCATCCGCCGGTGCTGCTGAAGATCGCGCCCGACCTCGCGCCCGCCGACCTCGATCGCCTCGTCGTCGTGGCGCGGCGACGAGGCGTTGACGGGATGATCGTTTCCAATACCACGGTCGCGCGACCTGAAGCCCTGGGCGCTCACCGGCATGGCGCCCAGGCCGGCGGCCTGTCCGGACGTCCGCTATTCGGTCCCGCGACGGCGATGCTGGCGCAGGCGTTCCTGCGCGTCGAGCGGCAGTTCCCGCTGATCGGTGTCGGCGGCGTCGAGGATGCCCGCACCGCCCTCGCCAAAATCGAAGCCGGCGCCAGCCTCGTGCAACTCTACTCGGCCTTGGTTTTCGCCGGCCCGACGCTGGTTGACGAGATCAAGACCGGGCTTCTGTCGCGGCTTGCCGGTGAATCGCTGCCCTCTATCGTAGGGCGCAGCGCGGCGGCTTGGGCGACAAAGGCAATCTAGTCTTTCGAGCCAACCTCGCCCTCGTCGTCCTTGCTGCCGGGCTGCAGCGAAGAAATCGGATCGCTGCCGGGAAAGGTGTCCTGCAGGCCCTTGTCGAGATCGGTCGACGTAGCCGGTCCCTTGGCCTTCTCCGCGTCCTTGTCCTTGACCTTCTCGTCGTCCATTGCGCGCCTCCTCTGCAACGCTTGGCAACGACCCGCTGCGCCGCGCCGTTCCCTGATGGAACACCGGACCCGCTCCGAGCCCACCGTCGGCGCGAACGCTACGCCGCCCCCGAGCCGGCGACGACGCGTTCGCGCGGGAAAAGCACCTCGAGCATCGTGCCCTGCTCCGGTCTGGACCGGATCAGTAGGCTCGCCCCGTTGGCCTCGGCGAGCGCCTTGGCGAGCGGCAAGGCGAGGCTCGACCTGCCCGCCGCAGGCCGGGCCGCGACGATGCCGCTCTCTCCCTGCCCGAAAGGCTGCAGCGCCGAGGCGATCTCGGCCTCGTTGAGGCCCGGGCCGGTATCACGCACGCGGATCGCCACGCCGCCGTCCTCACCGAGTGCCGTGGCGACGATCACCTGGCCACCCGGCTCGTTGAGGGTGACGGCGTTGCCGAGCAGGTTGCCAACGACTTGGCGCAGCGTGCCCGCGTCAGCCTGCACGGCCGGCAGGTTGGGCGCCAGCGACAGGCGCATGATCACCCGCTCGCGGCTGGCGCGCGGTTGCGCGGCGTTCACCGCCTCGCCGACGACCCGGTTGACGTCGACCAGCTCGGCGGCGAGGTCGAGGCGCCCGTCCTGCGCCCGTGATAGGGCTAGGAGGTCGCGCAACAACCCGTCGATCTCGCCCGCCGCCGCACGGATGTCGCCGACGTGCTCCCTGTAGCGCGGGCTGCCGAGTGCCCCATAGCGCTCCGCCGTGAGCAGGTCGGCGGCCTCCGCGATGGCGGCGAGCGGCGGCCGCACCTCGCGGGCGACGCCGGCCAAGGCATCGAGCCAGACGGCGTCGCGCCGATCGCTCTCTTCCCCGCGCTTCAGATCGCCCAAGCGCGCGGGGGCCGCGTCGCGGAACAGGGCGCAGTAGCGGGGCGCGCCAACGGCCTCACCATCGCCGTTGCCCAACCGGCCGAGCGTCACCAGCACGGGATCGCCGCTCCCCCGGCCTGCCGCGAGACGCAGTTCGCGGCCGCCGTTGGGCGCGCCCAACGCCGCGCCCTGCACCACCCCTCGTCGCAGCTCATCGAGATAGGCGGCAGCGGCGGCGCGGCTCTCGGCGGCGAACAGGTCGATGAGCGGCTTGCCCACCACCTCGCGGCGGTCGCGTCCGACCAGCGCCTCGCCCGAGCGGTTCAGCGACAGCACGTTGCAATCGGCGTCGAGCACGGCGACGCCATCGCTCGCCGTCTCCAGGACGGCGCGCAGCGCCCGCACCTCCCCGCCGTTGGGCACCTGGCCGCCGTCGCGCAACCGACCATCGGCCGTCTCTGGGGCGGCGGACTGGGAGGTCTGGACGGCGGACGGCTGCTGCGCGAGCTGCGACGCGCCCTCCTTCAGGGTGAGCAGGGTCGCCGGCAGGCCGTCCCACTCGATCTGCTGCATCCGCGCGGTGGTGAAAGCCACCGACCCATCGCGGGCGCGCACGCCCACCACCTCGCCGCCGCTGCCGTTGCCGGGCACGCCGCCGAACAGGTGCTTGAGGCCGCCCGCCACGTGCAGCTCGTCCTCGTCGGCGAAGCCGGTGAGGTCGAGCAGGTGCCGGTTGGCGAAGATCGGCACGTTGGATCGCGACACCAGCAGGGCGACGTGGAGGCGATCGAGGACCGCGAGCCCGTTGCGCGCCGC
>CALMRL010000197.1 GCA_937873345.1 uncultured Beijerinckiaceae bacterium
CCGCCGAGCCGCCGGGCGAGGTTGCGGACGGTGGCGAGGCCGATGCCCTCGCCCGCCGTGTCCTGCACGCCGGAGCGGCGGAACAGTTCGAACACCCGCTCGACGTCGCGTTCGTCGATGCCGCGGCCGTTGTCGGCGACGTCGATCGTGATCCGGCCGCCCCGCGAGGCGCCGGTGACCGTGATCCGGCCCGGCCGATTGGGGCTGAGGTACTTGACCGCGTTCTCGAGGAGGTTGCCGAGCACCTGCTCCACCGCCAGCCTGTCGCTGACGAGCGGCGGCAGCGTGCCCTCGACCGCGATCACGCCGTCGCGGGCGGCGAGCTGCTGCGTCAGGCTGTCGCGCTGCACCCCCACCAGCGCCGCGAGGTCGATCGGTTCGGCCACCAGCCGCCGGCGTCCCTCGCGCGACAGCTTGAGGATGGCGTTGATCAGCCGATCCATCTTCTGCGTCGAGGAGCGGATGAAGCCGAGTGCCTCCGGCAGGTCGGTCTCCACCGCCGTCCGCAGATCATTCGTCACCAGCTCGGGCGCCGTGCGCGCGACGTCGTCGAGGAAGGTGCCGAGATCGCCGCGCAGCCCCTCCAGCTCGCTGGTGAAGCCGAGGACGTTGACGAGCGGCGCGCGCAGATCGTGGCTGACGATGTAGGCGAAGCGCTGCACCTCCTCATTGGCGCCGCGCAACTCGTCGTTGAGCGCGCGCAGGGAGGCTTGGCTCGCCTCCAGCGCCTCCGCCGCCTCGACCTGCTTCGACACGTCGGTGTTGACGCCGAACCAGCGGATCACGGTGCCGGCGTCGTCGCGCAGCGGCTGGATGCGGGTGAGGAAGGGGCGATAGCGCCCGTCAGCGCCGCGCAAGGGAAAGGTCATCTCGAAGGGCGAGCCCTCGCCGATGGCCTCGATCCAGTTCGCCATCACCTGCGGCAGCACGGCGGGGTCGTGGACGCTCTGCCAGCCCCATCCCTCCATCTGCTGCGGCGTGGTTCCGCAGTAGTCGTGCCAGCGCCGGTTGTACCAGATGATGGAGCCGTCGCCTTCGGCGAGCCAGCACAGGGTCGGGATGTTGTCGGCGAGCTGGCGGAAGGCCGCGTCGTCGAGCGAGGGCGGTACGGGGTTGGCGGCCGTCGAGGGGATGCGCCAGTAGCGTTCGCCGAAGTCCCCATCGTCCGTCATGCCGTTCCCTCGTCGAGGCCGCGGGGTGCCGTCCCGAGCACCCCGGAGCATCGCGCCGTTCACGCGGCTTGGTCCGATGCTCTAAGCAGGTTTCGCAAAAGTGCCCCGCGGTTTTGCGATGGAAACCTGCGGCATACCAATAGGCTAAGCGGGTGAAGCGTCGGCCTGCCGACGTGAACCTGCTTAGCCTGCGGCGGCGAGGAGCGGCAACATCGGGTGGCCGGCATCGGCGTGCCGGCCCGTCAGGCTCGCGCGCCGCCGCGTGCGCGAGCGGGCCCCGGACCCGTCGAGCCGCCGCGCCCGATGAACAGGACCCGGACCGAGGCGGCGC
>CALMRL010000198.1 GCA_937873345.1 uncultured Beijerinckiaceae bacterium
GGCATGCGAAGCTTCCGGTGGGCGGCGTACCGCTTACGCGACCGGGACCGGGGGTGGAAGGGGCCGTCATTGCGAGCGCGGGCGAAGCAACCCAGGGGGCGGCAGGGCCGGAGCGGCTGCCCCTGGGTTGCTTCGCCTACCGGCTCGCAATGACGGAGGCAAGCGCTACGGCTTGGCCTCGACCTTCGCCGGCGCCGGCTGCCCGGCCGCCGCGGCGGCCGCCTCGGCGCCGAGCCTGATCGGCTTCCTCGGCGTGTCGAGGGCGTTGGGGTCCTGGCCCGGCTTGAGGATGCGGTAGAGCTGGAAGTTGTCGCCGTCGTAGACGCTCTTCAGCTTGTCCGGCATCGGATTGTCGCCGTCCTCGTCGGTGAAGAGGAGGTAGACGTAGTCGTACTTCTTCGTCCAGTCGTGCCAGTAGCCGCTGTCGTCGGTGGAGCGCCCGACCGCGTCGATGACGAGCTGGTCGATGGTGGGCGGCGTGCCGTCCTCGGTGTCGACCATCGAGCGGAACTCGGGGCGCACGTGCATGATCTGCTTGCCGGCGGTGGTGAAGGCCGTGGTGATCAGCGCCTGGCGCTCGATGATGGCGAGCGACACGGCGTGCACCAGGCCGAGGTGCTCGACCTCGTTCGGCATGTTGGAGTCGGCGTAGGCGACCAGGATCTTCGAGCCCCTGGCGACCTTGCGCAGCGATTCGCGCAGTTCCGTCGTCGCCGGCTCGGCGTTGGCCCAGGCGATGTCGACCTCGGCGACGCGGGCGGCGAGCAGGCCGAGCGTGCCGACCAGGAACAGCCGGCGGATCGTCTCCTGGGCGAACTCGGCGCGGAAGCAGGCGACGACCATGAAGGCGAGCGCGATCGGCAGGCGCTGGTCGGCGAGGTAGGAGGCGAACAGCATCCGCGGCAGCGCGACGTAGACCAGCCCGCCGACGACGAGCAGGAGCGGCAGCATGGAATGGACGCGCAGGATGCGCAGCTTCAGCGCCCAGGCGCCGGCCACCGCCACGGCGAAGGTGAGGGCGAAGGCGACGATGTCGGAGTAGGTCTCGATGACGTAGAGCAGGCCGTCGAGCTTGCCGGTCGACTCCCAGCTCCACTCCTTGGCGTGGCCCCAGGTCGAGGAGGTCAGGAGGAAGCCGGCGAGCGGCAGGAAGGGCAGCCCGGCGCAGCAGAAGGAGGCGAGCCGGCGCGTGAAGCCGCCGCGGTAGGGCAGCCGCGCCGTGCGCGCGAGGTAATGAACCTCGAAGGCGAGCAGCCCGAGGCCGTACACGCCGACGGCGAACAGGTGGCAGAGGTAGAGGGCGGCGGCGAGCACGGCAGAGAGCACGAAGCGCGCGGGCCAGGGCTTCTCGCGCAGCGCGATCCAGCCGGCGAGCGCCCAGAGCGCCAGGCCGATCCCGAAGAAGTAGTTCAGGATGCCGATCAGGAACATGTAGTTGTAGAGCAAGGGGAAGGCGATCAGCGGCAGCATCGACCAGCGGCTGAACAGCGCCCGATTGAGAACGAAGGTGCCGGACATGATCAGCGCGAAGATGCCCATCATGAAGATCTGGCCGGCGAGGTAGACGTTGCCGGTCGCCTTGGCGATGAAGGGGACGATGAGATCCATCATCAGGTTGGGCAAAATCTCCCAATCGATCTCGTAGTAGCGCGCGAGGTTGGCGTTGGCGCCGTGGTCGGCGAGCACCTGCATCCGCGACACGTGGTTGGCGTAGTCTTCGAGCGGCGGCAGCGGGTGGGTGAGCAGCGGGATCGCCGACACCAGCAGGAACACCAGGAAGACCAGCACCGCCTGCACGGCGGAGCGGTCGCGGGCCGTGGCCTGCGTGTCCGGGGCCGGCGCACCCGTCGCAGGTCGCAGCGCCGGCCCGCTGCGGAGTGCCGCGTCGATGATCATGGTTCGCCCTTGTTGCCCCGCGGCCGCCGGACCTCGCATGGCCGCAGCGCCCGCCCGCCGGGCAGGAACCGCGCATACCACGGGGTGTTGCCCGCCCCAATCACCGGGAAAACGATCCCCCGAAGGTGTGGCCGATATCCCTCGCCGCCTACCTGACACGATGTTCCTGAACGGAGGCTGACCTCGCGCGGGCGGCATCGCGCTTTCCTCGCCCCGGAACCGCGCCGGATGCGAAGGGTTAGCGTGTCCCTCGAGCGGGTCGGCGCATGCGTTTGTTCTCCTGCCAGTGCTGTTCGCGGATCCTGTTCTTCGAGAACGAGCGCTGCGAGCGCTGCGGGAGCGTCCTCGGCTTCCTCTCCGACGAGGCGACGCTCGTCGCCCTGGAGCCGGCCGGCGGCGATGCATTCCGGCGCTTCGGCGCGGACGACGGGCGGACCTACAGGCTGTGCGCGAACGCCCGCCATGGCGTGTGCAACTGGCTCGTCGAGGCGGACGGCAGGGCGACGCTCTGCCCCGCCTGCCGGCACAACCGCATCATCCCGAAGCTGAGCGATCCCGAGAACCGTCTCGCCTGGGGCAGGATCGAGGATGCCAAGCACCGACTGTTCTACACGCTGGGGCGGCTCGGCCTGCTCGACGCCGTGGACACGCGCGGCGGCCGCGAGCCGCTCGCCTTCGACTTCCTCTGCGACGGCTCCAGTCCCACCGCCCGGCGGGTGATGACCGGGCACAGGGGCGGCGTGATCACCATCGCCGTCGCCGAGGCCGACGATGCCGAGCGCGAGCGCCGCCGCAAGGCGATGAACGAGCCCTACCGCACGCTGATCGGGCACTTCCGGCACGAGGTCGGGCACTACTTCTGGAGCCGGCTGGTGCGCGACGGCGGCCGACTCGAAAGTTGCCGCGCCGTGTTCGGCGACGACCGCGAAAGCTACCGCGACGCGCTCAGGCGGCACTACCGGGAGGGTGCGCCGCGCGAGTGGCAGCAGACGCACGTCAGCGCCTACGCGACGTCGCACCCCTGGGAGGACTTCGCCGAGACCTTCGCGCACTACCTCCACATCGTCGATACGCTGGAGATGGCGAAAGCCTTCGCGATGACGCTGGCGCCGAGCGTCGACCGCGCCGGCGAGTTCGCCGTGCGCTACGACGGCGACCCCTACCGCGCGCCCGACATCCACAGCCTCGTCAAGGTGTGGCTGCCGGTGTCGACGGCGCTGAACAGCCTCAACAGGACGATGGGCAAGGACGAGCTCTACCCCTTCATCCTGTCGCAGCCGGTGATCGAGAAGCTCGGCTTCACCCACGCCCTGATCGCCGAGGCGACGCGGGGCGTTCGCGCCGCGGCATAGCCGGTGGCCGGACCCGATGGGCCTGGAGGGCTCGTTCAGCCCGCCATGCCGTAGAGGGCGAGGAAGCGGTCGGCGAGCGAATCGCGGTCCGGAGGAGCGAGCAGGCCGAAGTCGGCCGCGATCTGCCGCGTCGCGGCGAGCCCGGCCGGCAGGAAGAAGGGCGCCGGCGGATCGAGGTCGTCGACGGGGTAGCCGTGGCCGAGGTCGGGCACGGAATAGCTGGTGACGCGGGCCTCGCCCTCGCCGCCGCGCCAGGAGCGCCGGGTGATCGGGCGCGAAGCGTCGCCGAGCTGCTCGACGAGCGGCGCCTCGCGCCCGACGCCGTGCACGTCGGTCCACTGCTTGACGAGTTCGCCGGCGTTGATCGGCCGGACGATCGCGTCGGCGGTGCCAACCCAGATGCCGACGCGCGGCCAGGGCCCGGCGTGGTCCGAGGCGCCGCGCACCAGATCGCCCCAGCGGCGCGGATCGCGCACCCGGCCGATGAACATGGCGTCGAAGGCCTCGCCCGAGCCGCTCGCCGCGCCGTAGGGCAGCCCCGCGACCACCGCGCCGGCGGCGAAGCGCTCGGGATAGGCC
>CALMRL010000199.1 GCA_937873345.1 uncultured Beijerinckiaceae bacterium
GGAGAATGTGCGCTCCTACGACTACGCCGAGCCGCTGCGTCCCGGCGTGGTGCTGCCGGAGTCCTACACCTACTACGCGGTGCCTTCGGAGTACCACCTGCAGCCGTCCTACCGCTACACCGTGATCAACCGCCATCCCGTGATCGTCGACCCCGTGACGCGTCGTGTCGTCGAGGTGTTGGAGTAGCGCCGCCGCGCCATCCGATCTGCCGCAAGGGCCGCGCCGGCACCGCCCGACTCGCACCCCTCTTCTCGCCGACCGGCCCTAGCCTCGCCTCGGCCATCTCGCGTATAGGCCTGCCATCCGGCGCTCTGTCGCGTCGGAAGGCCCGTCGATCGGACGGCGGCGGAGATCGTTGATGCGTTGGGTGATGCGGTCCAAACTGCACAATGCGCGGGTGACGGAGGCCAATCTCGCCTACGTCGGCTCGATCACGATCGACGAGGATTTGCTCGATGCCGTCGGCTTTTGGCCGGGCGAAAAGGTGCTCGTCGTCTCCAACACCTCCGGCGCGCGGCTCGAAACCTACACCATCGCCGGCCCCCGCGGCTCGCGGGCGATCTGCATGAACGGCGCCGCCGCCCACCTCATCGGCGAGGGCGAGCAGATCATCATCATGGGCTTCGAGCTGGTCGCCAGTCCCATTGACGCCGCGGTGGCCGTGCTCGACGACGACAACCGGGTGCTGGGCAACATCGTCGAGCGGGCGCGCGCGACCGCCGACGCGCTCTGACGCTTCAGCACGGCACGCCCGGATCGCTGAGCGCGTGCAGGCGGTGAGCGGCAAGTTGCGCGAACTGCAGCGTCACCATGCGCCGCGTCGCCGGTGACAGGCGATGATCGGGAGCCTGACGCACCAGCCCCGCGCCGTAGGCGTCGGCGACGATGAGGCCTGCATCCTCGGGCAGGATCGCGAGCGGCATTCCGGCGGTGACGGCGAAGTACAGCCTGTCGCAATGCGCGCGGTACTCCGGCCATTTCGCGTCGGCGCGGAAGTCGGCGACCGAGGACTTGATCTCGACGATGTGGATCGAGCCGTCCTGGCCGAGCGCCACGAGGTCGGCACGCCGCCCCGAGCGCAGCGGCATCTCGGCGAGCGTCGCGAAGCCGAGCGAGCGCAGGTAGCGGCGAGTGCCGCGGGCGATGAACAGCGCGGTTTCGGATTGACGTCCGTCGACCGGCGCCACGGGCTCGATCAAGCGAGGCGGCATCGCCGCTCCATAGCACGGCGGAAGCGATGGGGAAGGGGCGGGGGGATAAGGGTGCGCGCGCTGCGGCCTCGGTCTAGGATCGGCGGCGTGAAACCGCTGCGCCTCCTCTCCGTCCTCGCCCTCGTGGCCACCGCACCCGCCTTGGGCCAGACCGGCACTCCGTCCGCTGCGCCTGCCGCCTCGCTCGCCGAGGCGCTGGCGGTTGTCCGCTCGCATCGGATGATCGACCTGACCCACGCCCTCGACGCGGCGACGCCGCTGCCGCCTGGCTTCGCCTCGCCGCGCATCACGCCGGCCGTCGACCCGCGGACGAGCGCGCGCAACGGCGTCCGCGCGACCTACTACGCGTGTCCCGGCCCAGCCGGCACCCACGTCGAGGCGCCGGCCTCCGTCTCCGCCGACGGCCGTGCGCTCGACGCGATCCCGCCCGACGAGATGCTGCTGCCGCTGGTGGTGCTCGACGACACGCCCTTTCTTTCCACCGACCCCGCGCATGCCTTCTCGCCAGCCGATCTCGCCGCGCACGACGTCGCCGATGACCTTGCCCGAGATGGTCGCTGGCCTGCCCGGATCGAGCGCGCGGTAGACGACGTGAGCGGTCATCGCCGCCGGCAGGTCGCGGTTGCGGCGGAACGGCTCGAAATCCGAGCGCCGGAGGTCGTCGAG
>CALMRL010000200.1 GCA_937873345.1 uncultured Beijerinckiaceae bacterium
GGGTGTTCCTGCACGGGCCGCGCTCGGCGCTGTCGTCGACGGCAATCCGGGCGCAGCGCGCCTGAGGACATCGCCGGTCGGCGTAACCTTCTCCTGCGGCACGCGGTACACGTCATGCCCGATGGTCGATCAGGTGCGATCGTGCTGCGTCTGCGTCACCACCTCGACGTGGTAGCCGCCGGGCGCCTTGAAGTAGAAGGTCCAGGCGCCGTGGAAGTCCCTCGGCTGCTGGACGTCGACGCCACCGGCCTTCATCGTCGCGTGAACGGCATCGACGTCCTCGCGGCTCTCCCGGATGAAGCCGATGTGATGCTTGATGAAGCTCTTGGGGTAGGCGAAACCGTCGGGCTTCCCGAACCTGTTGATGACGAACACCATGTCGCCGTCGTCGAGCATCACGGCGAGGGTATCGCCCTGCATGTGGATGCAGCGCAGTCCGAAGTAGGTTTCGAACAGCGCGCGGTCGGCAGGGACATCGACGCTGTACAGATTGACGTGGTTGAGCCTCATGAGCACACCCTTCCCGTTCGCTGGAAAGGACGCGCAGGTAGCGAGATCGTCTTGCGATCTGCATGTACGAGCGCGGAGCCACCCGGACTACCGACCGGGCTGTGACTTTTACACGTCCTCTCGCGAGGGTAGTGGCTCGCCCAGCCAGGGTCAACCCGGCGCCGCCGCAGCCCGGCCGACCCGCCCGCCTTGACTTTGTGTAAACATATTCTTGTTGTGGTTTGCTTCTATCTTTCCGTCGTCGGCGAGCTTGGTGAAGGGCACGAAGGGGACGATGCGGCCGTTGTAGATGTCCGAGCGGGCGACCATGATTTCCCCGTTCTTCTCCTGGCTCTTCACGATCTTCAGGACGTGCTGCGCGCCGGGCGGGCCGACGGGGATCACCATCACGCCGCCCGGCTTCAGCTGCTGCAGCAGCGGCGGCGGCACGTGGTCGATGCCGCAGGTAACGATGATCTTGTCGAAGGGCCCGGCCTCGTCCCAGCCGTAGTAGCCGTCGGCGCTCTTCGCCTGGATCGCCTTGAACTCGCCGTAGCCCTTGGCAACCAGCTCGTCGCGGATCGCCGTCGTGCGCTCGGCCAGCGGCTTGATGATCTCGATCGTCCACACCTTGTCGGTGAGGTTGGCGAGATAGGCCGACTGGTAGCCCGAGCCGGTGCCGATCTCCAGCACCTTGTCGCCGGGGTGGACGTCGATCACCTGCGTCATCCGGCCGACGATGTAGGGGCCGGAGATGGTCACGCCGAAACCGATGTCGAGGAAGGCGTGCTCGTAGGCGCGGTCGAGGTTCTGCTTCAGCACGAAGGCCTCGCGCGGCGTCATGAGGAAGGCGCGCTTGTCCTTGTCGTCGGTGAGGTCGCGGTTGGCGACCAGCCCGCGGAAGCGGTCGAAGCGCTCGCCGAGATACTTCGGGTCCTCGCCGCGCACCCTCTCGCCCCAGCTGATGAACGTTTCGCGCGAGTCCATCGGCGGCATCGGGGGGCCGTCGGCCTTGGGCACGTCGGCGAGGGCTGGGGCGAGCGGCAGGGCGAGAGGGGTGCCGGCCGAGGCGCCGAGGGCTGTAACGAAGACGCGACGATCCACGAAAGAACGACGATCCATGGAGCCTCCAGATGGTGCCGCGGAGCGATGCCGCAGGGTGGCGCCGCCCCTCCGGTGGACGAACACACGGAGCGGCACGCGACCACGGCGGAGCACGTGCCGGGCAGAGCACGTGAATGTGAAATCTTCAGGGCTGCGGAGCTTGGGCGCTCCACAACCGGGCGTCGCCGCCACGACGGGCTTTCCATGCACACCGGGACGCGGCCCGCTGGAAAATATGGCCTTCCCCAATGGAACATATGAGCCAAGTGCGGACTATCAAATGCAACTAATGAGCGCGAGCCGGCGGGCGATGGCGAAGGGCAACGGAGCGGCGGCACGTGGATCGGTTGTAGACGATCTCGCGGCCGCCGACATCCCGGCGGTCCAGCCGGCCCGCCGGTTGCAGGTCGCCGTGCTCGCCAGGGAGGTGCATGCCGCGCGGCGCCGGCGGATGCTGTCGCTGGAGCAGCTCGCAAGCCTGTCAGGCGTCAGCCGCTCGATGATCTCGAAGGTCGAGCGCGGCGAGGCGGTGCCGTCCACCACGGTGCTCGCCAAGCTCGCCGAGGCGCTCGGCGTCACCTTCGCGCAGCTGATGTCGCACCCGGTCGAGCGCGAGGTGCTGGTGATCGAAGCGGCGCGGCAGCCGGTGATCACCGATCCGACCTCGGGGCTGGCGCGGCGCTGCCTGTCGCCGGTGCTGCCGGGGCGCGGCATCGACTTCCTCCTGAACACCCTGCCGCCGCGCGGCACCGCCGGCCTGTTCGGCGCCCACCGCCGTGGCGTCGAGGAGTACGTCTACCTCCAGCGCGGCACCCTGGAGGCGGCGATCGGCGACAAGCGCCACGTCCTGCATACCGGCGATGCCCTGTACTTCCAGGCCGACGCCAACCACAGCTTCACCAACATCGGCGAAGAGGAGTGCGCGTATTTCCTGATCATCGACTCGTCGCGCCTCCACCGCTGAGATCGTTGGTCCGGCGGCGCAGGGTTCCCACGCTTGCCGCATCCGGCTAGAGCCGCATCCGTATGATGCGGCAGCCCGGGATGGCACCGATGCGCCTTGACGACGCCGACCGCTGGCCGGTCGATGCTCCCTTCGCGGCCCGCTCGGCGGGATGGGGCAGCGCGCTCCTTAAGATCGGCCGTCTCAAGCTCGTCCTGCTCGATCTCGCGATCGGGCTCGCCCGCAAGACCGGCGGCTTCGTCGCTCTGCTGACGCTCGGCTGGACCTACTTCCGCCTGTTGGCGCTCGGCCAGCCGCTCGCCGTTCTCTACCCCGGCGCGCCCGACCCGGACCTGCGCCAGACCCTTTGGGTCGCCCTGCTGCTGATCCTGGCGCAGGGCTGGGACATCCCCACCGATCGGCTTGCCGCCGACTGGCAGCGCCTGCGCGAGCAGTTGCCGGCGCGCGCGCCCACGATCGGCTTCGGCCTGGGCGCCCTCGGCAGCGCCGCGAGGACGCCGGTGGTCCTGGTCGTCGCGCCGGTGGCGCCGGTGGTGGTGCGACTCGGCCGCTTCATGGATCTGTGCGTCGCCATCGCCAACAAGCTCGGCGCGCTCGCGGCCCTCGCGGTGCTGCTGCTGTTCGCCTGGCAGATGGGCGTCGAGGGCCTCGACGCCCGCGCCCTGTACCCGCAGGCGCACGACCCTGCGGTTTCGCTGCTCGCCGACCTCTGCGTCGCCGTGGTGGTGCTCGGCTGGTGGGGCATGCCGCTCGGGCAGGTCGCCGTGTTCTGGCGCCGCCTGCGCGGTTCCGACGAGCCGGCGGGGTAGTTGGTCTCCGGTCGCCGCCGTGCCTATATCGGCAGCGGTTCGGGACGAGGATCGCACCGCTTTGACGAACGACGAGGGCGTGCCCGTCAAGGAGCGCAAAAGCTTCCTGCGCCGGCTGTTCAGCCAGGCTGAGCCGGCGCCCTCGAAGGGCCCGGCGGCCGATCCGCAGTGGCATTCGCAGGCCGAGGCGGTGGAGGCGCTGCACCGCTCCGAGGAGCCGGGGGCCGACGCCGCCGGAAAGGCACCAACGGAGGCCGTCGAGGTCGCGCACGAGCCGGACGTCACCGGAGCGACCGCGGCGGCGCCGGCCTTCGGAGAGCCGCTCCCGGCCGAGCCGGTCACGGTGATGCCGATCGCGATCGATCCGACCGCGTTCATCCCGCTCGACGTGCTCGCGCCGCCGCCCGAGTCACCGTTGCCAGAGCCACCGCCGTCCGAGCCGGAGGTCCCGGCCTCCCCCGAAATCGCCCTCGTCGAGCCGGTGGCGCCGCAGGCTTCGTGGTGGTCGCGGCTGCGCCAGGGCCTCGCGCGATCCTCCTCGGCGATCGGCAGCGGCATCGGCGACATCTTCACCAAGCGCAAGCTCGATGCGGCGATGCTGGAGGAGCTGGAAGACGTGCTGATCCGCGCCGACCTCGGCGTCGCCGCGGCGACGCGCATCTGCGACGCCGTCGGCAAGGGCCGCTACGACCGCGACGTGTCGCCCGACGAGGTCAAGGCGATCCTCGCTTCCGAGGTGGAGCGGGTGCTGGCGCCGCGTGCCGTGCCGCTGGAGGTGCAGCCGGCTGCCGGGACCGCCAAGCCCTTCGTGGTCCTCGTCGTCGGCGTCAACGGCTCGGGCAAGACCACCACCATCGGCAAGCTCGCCGCTAAGCTGACGGGCGAGGGCCACAAGGTGGTGCTCGCCGCCGGCGACACCTTC
>CALMRL010000201.1 GCA_937873345.1 uncultured Beijerinckiaceae bacterium
GCGCAAGACGGGACTCCCGATGCGGAGGCGGCACGTTGCGGCGGCCCACTCGGCGCCGTCAAGCCGCGGCGGGTGGGCACGGTGCAGTTGGGTCCGAGCTGTGGCCCGCCGGACGCGGCGGCCTTCCACCGGTGTCGGACGCGCGTCCGCGTGCCGACCTCCACGCCGATTTCGATGTCGTACGCCGGGGCTTGAACGTTCATCCATTCCCGCACCGCGCTGCATATGCGGTTCAGCGCCCGCTCTCGCGCCGATTGGCGGCGGGCACACGAGGCTGGTCGACGGTGCCCTTGGCGACATTCCTCCTAGGCCAATCGGCGGCGCGGAGGCTGGGGACGCAGTCGGCGAGGGCGTCCCCAGCGCGTTCGCTATCAGTAGGGTGGGCAGGGCTTGAGCAGGGCCGGGGGCGTCCTGTCGACGTTGTCGATCAACAGCTTGGCCCGACACCTCGTCCAGAGATGGATGGTGAGCGTCTTTTCGGTCAGGTATGTTTCAAGCCGCTCAAGTTCCGGGAACTCGATGATCAACTCAAGATTCGTGTTGATCGCCAACACGATCTCTTCGCAGGTAGGCTCGAAAATCACGAGCAGAGGCTTGTGATTCGTCCTGAAGTAGAACGGCAGCTGTCCGCTCATCTCCAACCTGTTTTGATTTCGAGAAGCCGCTTGGCTCGGTGGATCGCCGACACGTTTTGCGGCGTGTCCCTCGCCACTTGGGCCTAGGCCCTCTGGATAATGGAGACGGCGCGTTTCGTTACGCCGGCCTCTTGAAGTACGGCGATCACGTCTGCCGACACCTTGGTGGACGCCTGCGCGGAGTCGATCAAACCCTGCTCGAAGCCGGCGAGCCTTCCGAACTTGGCTCTGGACATGTTTGCGGGCAACAGTGCGATCGCCTCCTTGACGGTCGGAGCCGTCGCTGACAGCGCTGCCCCGATCACCGCCTCGCCGCCGAGGAACACCGCCGCTCCCGCCGCGCCGACCGTCAGCGGATTCGTCGCCAGCAGGTGGCCGCGCGTCTGCGTGCCGACCTCCTCGCCGGTGTCGATGTCGTATTCCGGAACCTTGATGTTGAGCCAGTCCCGCGCGCCGCGCGCCAGAACGCCATCCAGCGTCCGCTGTCGCGGTCGTTGCCGGCGGGCACACGGGGCTGGCTGATGGAGTGCCCGACCGTGCCGGCGGCGTGGAAGGTCGGGATGGCGAGAGACGGATATCGATGGACGCTCAGTTACCGCGACGCCATTGATATCGTGGCCTCATGCGTGTTCGCGCACAGACGGAGGCGTCACCTCTACACTATCTATGAATACTCGAGTTTGCCCCTCCTGCCATAGGTACAGCGTCAGATACTGCTCCGTTAGATCTACCTCAAACCGATGCAAAATGTCATATTTCATAGAAACTTCTATTTTAGACTTCGTAGGAAGAAACAACTCCTCGCATGAAGGCTCTAAAATGACTGTGAGATTCTTTTGAGAATTTACAAAGACAAAATGGAACGTCTCAGCCATCAGTACCTCCTCTCGATGTCTCGAAGCAGCCTCGTCCTGTGAAATGCCGACAGGTTCTGAGGAGTTCTTCTTGCTTCCTGGGCATAAGCTCTGCGGATGAAAGTTATAGCCAGCTTCGAAACGCCAGCAGCGCGAAGCCCCTGTAAAGCCTCCGCCGATGCCCTGGTGGACGCTTGCGCGGCGCCTTGCAGCCCCTTTGCGAAGCCAGCTAACCTGCCAAATTCTGCCACCGTCATATCACCTAGCAACAACCTGCCGGCCTCCATGAGCGTGGTCGTTGCCACGTTTACCGCCGCCGGCACTTCCGCCGCTATGATCGCCGCCTCGCCGCCAAGGAACACCACCGTCCCCACCGCGCCGACCACCAGCGGATTCGTCGCCAAACGATGGCCGCGCGTCTGCGTGCCGACCTCCTCGCCGGTGTCGATGTCGTATTCCGGAACCTCGACGTTCAGGTAGTCTCGAACCGCGTCCCAGAAGGCGGTCCAGCGCCCGCTGTCGCGGCCGTTGCCGGCGGGTACGCGGGGTTGGTTGACATAGCCCTTGGCAACATCCCTCCCAGGCAAGCCGGCGGCGCGGAAGCTCGGGACAGAGGCGGCGAGGGCGTCGAGCAGCGCGCTCGGCGCCACGCCGCTGTCGAGCATGCGGGCGCCGAGCGCGAGTTCCTCCGCGGCCTCGTCGCTCCCAAGACGTGGAAGGCCGGCCAGGGCGAGGCGGATGTTGGCGAGCGCCCGGTCGCCGCGGCGCCAGTCGTCGGCTGCCTTCTCGAC
>CALMRL010000202.1 GCA_937873345.1 uncultured Beijerinckiaceae bacterium
CCGGCGCGCGGCAGTTCTCGCCGCTGATCCCCGGCTCGGCCGCGCTCGAGGAGGCCGCCTCGCTCGCCTCGCTGACCATGCTGGCCTCGCCCGGCACGCCGGAGCGGCGCTACCAGATCGCTTTGGCCCTGCGGGCGCTGGCGCCCGGGGCGCCCTTCACCGTGCTGGCGCCCAAGGACATGGGCGGCTCGCGCCTCGCCGGCGAGCTCGCCGGCTTCGGCTGCGACTTCGCCGAGAGCGCCAAGCGCCACCACCGCATCTGCTCGGGCACGCGGCCGACGAAGCTCGCGGACCTGGAACAGGCACTGCAGGACGGCGCGCCGCGCCTCTTGCCCGACCTCGCGCTGTGGTCGCAGCCCGGCCTGTTCTCCTGGAACCGCCTCGACCGCGGCACGGCGCTGCTGCTGGAAGCATTGCCGGCGCTCGCGGGGCGCGGCGCGGACCTCGGCTGCGGCAACGGCGTCCTCGCCCACGGGGTGCTCGCTTCATCTAAGGTGACGGCGCTCGCCCTCGTCGACGTCGACCGCCGCGCGATCGAGACGGCGCGCCGCAACACCGGCGACAGCCGCGTATCGCTGCACTGGATCGACGTGCGCGACGGTCTGCCTTTCGACAAGCTGGATTTTGCGGTGATGAATCCGCCGTTCCACGATGCCGGCGCCGAGGACAAGGGGCTCGGCCGGTTGTTCATCGAGCGAGCATCCGGTGTGCTGCGCACCGGCGGACAGCTGTGGATGGTGGCGAACCGCCACCTTCCCTACGAGGCGGTGCTGAAGCCGCTGTTCCGCCGCGTGAGCGCGGAGGTGGAGCGCGACGGCTTCAAGGTCATCGCGGCGGTGAAGTAGGGCGGACTACTTCAGCGACGTGTTGGCGTCGAGTTCGCCGACGTGACGCCGCACGATCTTGAAGGTGTCGGCGGCGAAGGATTTAAGGGCCGGGCTGCTGCCTTCCTTGGCCTCCTTGAGGAAGGCGGCGCCATCGCCGGCGTGCACCTTCTTCATCTCGGAGAGGTATTTTGAGTCGAACGCGGCACCCGAGAGGGTCGCAGCCTTGTCGTACTGCGCCTGGAACTCCGGCGTGAGCTTGTCCGGCACGACGATGCCCGCCTCCTTGGCCGCCGCGGCAAGCCGGTCGCCGACGAGCGCGTGATCGTGCGCTTCGGTGTTGCCCTGATCCCGAATGTCCGGCGACGATCCCTTCGTCTCGGCGAGCTTGCCCAGCATCACCTCGTACATGCCGCCGGGGCCGACCGTGTTGACGAAGGTCTTGTCCTGCGCCGAGGCTTCGGCCGCGTGTGCGAGCGAAGCCGAAGCGAGGACGGCCGCAAGGGCAAAAGCAAGTGTCTTCACCGGGACAAACTCCTCTGGTCGCGCAGCAACAATGCCGCACATCGCGAAGAGATGCACTAAACAAGATCATCTGCTCCCACCTACACCGCCTCTCTATAAAACAATGATATAACGTAACTCTCGGGATGGTGTCCTTCCTTGCTTGACGACTTTGTCCCGGCATTTCCTTTCGGCAGCCCGGGCCTCAATCAACGAGCTTGGCTGCACCATCTTCGACGGCGGTCGCATCGCGGAAATATGGCTCGACCCGTCCCTTCAGCTTGATCGTCATCTGCTCGCCGGTGCGGGTGCGGGCGTTGCCGGCGGCGAGGCGGACCCAGCCTTCGCTGACGCAGTACTCCTCGACATTGGTCTTCTCCTTGCCCTCGAAGCGGATGCCGACGCCGCGCTCCAGCAGGGCCTCGTCGTAGAACGGGCTCTTCGGGTTCACGCAGAGGCGGTCGGGCGGCGTGTCGCTCATGGTCGATCCGGAGTGGGCGGGACAGCAAGCCTTCTGCGTCACGCTCTCTCAAGGTTCAAGCGGCGCCGAACACGAAAAGGCCGCCGGGTGGGGACCCGGCGGCCTCGAAGGCCGTGCGTGAGTGCAAGTTACGGGCAGTTCGAGCGACGAACGGTCTCGGAGTTGCCGGCGTCGTCCTCACGGCGGGTGGTGCGGGTCTCGCAGCCTGAGGGGACGCCGAGCAC
>CALMRL010000203.1 GCA_937873345.1 uncultured Beijerinckiaceae bacterium
CAGTTCCAAACGTCGTACCGGGGCGGGGACGGTCGGCGGCGTCTATCGCACCGACTCCTCCGCCGCGCCGGTATCCGGTGCCTTCTCGGCAGGCCTTGGGCGTGGCCGGCCAGGACGCTTGCGCGGTTCCCCGGTCGGGCCGAACTGCGCCATCAGCGACAGGGCGCGAGCCTGCGTCACCTGCGTCTAGCAGAAGCCGTGCGCCGTCTCGCCATCGTAGTCGCGGCAGGTCATCTCGCGCTCGGAGGAGAAGGCCGCCTGCTCGCGGGCGACCGATTTCACCGCCGCCTTATCCTTGCCGGCCTTGCGCAGCAGGGCGCGGAAGTTGGTCCGCATCGTCGTCTCGAGGCGGGTGCGCTCGCGCTCCAGCTCCTTGGCCCGCTTCGGCGTGATGTCGGCGGCGTGCGGCCCCCAAAGGCCGCCCACGCTCCCCCGGCAGTCGGCGGCGGCGAAGGCGCAGGATGGCGTCGCGCTGGTCGCCAGCACGGCGCCGTCGAGGATGTCGATGCTGAAGGGGCAGGCCGGCAGCGGCACGGCGTAGCGGATCGCCCCCGCCGGCCGGCCGGCGGCCGTCGCGACCATCGGCGAGATCAGCGCCACGTCGACCGTGCAGGCCTGGCCCGGTTTGGAGATCTTGTCGCCGGCGAGCGTCAGCTTGGATAGGGCGAGGCCGCCGGCCTTGTCGGACGCGCCCCTGTCGGGTCCGGCCTTGTCCGCGTCCACCCTGTCGAACACCATCTCGCCCTTGGTGCCGTCATGGCTGAGCGGATGGCCGGCGATCGTCCCTTCGCCGGGAGGATCGAGGACGACGGGCTTGGACGGGGCGTAGGCCGACGGCGCCGCGGAGGATCCGCCCGACCCTCCGTCAGACCCACTTCCCGATCCGCCTCCGTTGACGGTGCCCGGCAGCTGCATCTGCGCCCGCGACGACGGCGGCAGCGCCGCGGCGAAGCCAAGGGCCGCGAGGGTCACCGCAGCGAGGGTGGAGGTGCGGCCAAGACCTGCGCCGCGATGCTTGCGAGCCTCGCCGGCTCGTTTATGGAGCAGCCATCTTGCGCTCATTTGCGCCAATGCCAATCTCACGGCCATCGGGGACCGAGCGCACTCACCTCCGCCTGAAAAGGCGCCCGTGTGCTGGCGCCCATGTGCTGGACCGCTTCGGGGTCCGGCGGTTCTGCGACACGAAAGGACAGGCAAGACATGGCAAAAGTCATCGGCATCGACCTTGGCACCACCAACTCCTGCGTCGCCGTGATGGAAGGGTCGACGCCCAAGGTCATCGAGAACTCGGAAGGCGCGCGCACCACGCCGTCGATCGTCGCCTTCACGGACGACGGCGAAAGGCTTGTGGGCCAGCCGGCGAAGCGTCAAGGCGTCACCAATCCCGAGCGCACGTTTTTTGCGATCAAGCGGCTGATCGGCCGCACTTTCGAAGACCCGATGACCAAGAAGGACATCGGGTTGGTGCCCTATAAGATCGCCAAGGCCGGCAACGGCGATGCTTGGGTCGAGGCGGATGGCAAGTCGTACTCGCCCTCGCAGATCTCCGCCTTTACCTTGCAGAAGATGAAGGAGACGGCGGAAGCCTATCTCGGCTCCAACGTCACCCAGGCCGTCATCACCGTCCCGGCCTATTTCAACGACGCCCAGCGCCAAGCCACCAAGGATGCCGGCAAGATCGCCGGGCTCGAGGTGCTGCGCATCATCAACGAGCCGACGGCCGCCGCCCTCGCCTACGGCCTCGACAAGAAGGGCTCCGGCACCATCGCTGTCTACGACCTCGGCGGCGGCACCTTCGACGTGTCGATCCTGGAGATCGGCGACGGCGTCTTCGAGGTGAAGTCGACCAACGGCGACACCTTCCTCGGCGGCGAGGATTTCGATAACCGGCTCGTCGAGTACTTCGCCGACGAATTCAAGAAAGAGCAGGGGATCGACCTCAAGAAGGACAAGCTGGCCCTGCAGCGCCTGAAGGAGGCGGCCGAGAAGGCCAAGATCGAGCTTTCCTCGGCGTCGCAGACCGATATCAATCTGCCCTACATCACCGCCGATGCGACCGGGCCGAAGCACCTCGCGCTGAAGCTGTCACGGTCGAAGTTCGAGTCGCTCGTCGACGACCTGATCCAACGCACCGTTGAGCCTTGCCGCAAGGCGCTCAAGGACGCCGGCCTCACCGCCGGCGAGATCAACGAGGTCGTACTGGTCGGTGGCATGACGCGCATGCCCAAGGTCCAGGAGGTGGTGAAGTCGTTCTTCGGCAAGGAGCCGCACAAGGGCGTCAACCCCGACGAGGTGGTGGCGATCGGCGCGGCGGTGCAAGCCGGCGTACTGCAGGGCGACGTCAAGGACGTGCTGCTGCTCGACGTGACACCTCTGTCGCTCGGCATCGAGACGCTGGGCGGCGTGTTTACCCGGCTGATTGACCGCAACACCACCATCCCGACGAAGAAGAGCCAAGTGTTCTCGACCGCCGAGGACAACCAGCAGGCCGTCACCATTCGCGTCTTCCAGGGCGAGCGCGAGATGGCGGCAGACAACAAGATCCTCGGCCAGTTCGACCTGATGGGCATTCCGTCGGCGCCGCGCGGCATGCCGCAGATCGAGGTGACCTTCGACATCGACGCCAACGGCATCGTCAACGTCACGGCGAAAGACAAGGCGACCAACAAGGAGCAGCAGATCCGCATCCAAGCCTCGGGTGGTCTGTCGGACGCCGACATCCAGCGCATGGTGAAGGACGCCGAGGCCAACGCCGCCGCCGACAAGCAGCGCCGCGAGATGGTCGACGCCAAGAACCAGGGCGAGGCGATGATCCACTCCGCAGAAAAGTCGCTGACGGAGTACGGCGACAAGGTCTCGGGTGCTGACAAGAGCGCCATTGAGGCGGCCGTGACGGCGCTGCGTTCCGCACTGGAGGGCGAGGATGCCGAGGCGATCAAGGGCAAGACCAACGAACTGGTCCAGGCCTCGATGAAGCTCGGCGAGGCGATGTACAAGGCGCAGGCCGAGGCGGGCGCGACGCCCGGTGGCGACCACGGCGCCGCATCGCACGCCGCCGAGGACGACGTGATCGACGCCGATTTCAAGGAAGTCGGCCCGGACGAGCACAAGAAGTCCGCCTGACCTCTTCCGCCCTGATCGACGATCGGGGCCGCCGGTGAAAACCGGCGGCCCTTCTTCTTGCTTCTCTGTGCGCGCTGAATTGTGACAAGACAGTCGCCAGCCCTTTTGCTCGCGAGCACCCGTCTCGCCGGTGAGGGTTGAGCGGGATCGGACCGATGGCGATCAAGATCGACTACTACGAGGTGCTGAGCGTCACCCGCACGGCGAGCGACGCCGAGTTGAAATCCGCCTTTCGCAAGGCGGCGATGCAGCACCATCCCGACCGCAATCCCGGCAACAAGGAGGCCGAGGCCAAGTTCAAGGAGTTGAACGAGGCCTACCAGGTGCTCTCCGACGGCCAGAAGCGCGCCGCCTACGATCGTTTCGGCCCCGCCGTTCTCGAAAGC
>CALMRL010000204.1 GCA_937873345.1 uncultured Beijerinckiaceae bacterium
ACGCTTCAGGCGCTCTGAAGCATGCAACTCAAACGGGTGCAATCACCTTATGGGTTACGCTCTTAGATCTCGCGGTCGGGCTTCCTAACGTGGCCGCGGACTGCGGCATCTCGAACACTCATCGGGACGCGAGATCACGCCGCATTATGCCTGCTTCTTTGCCCGTATCGCCTCGAAGAACCTCACTGCTCCTGCCTCACAGGCTTTGCTCAGGATGTTCTTGTTCATGTCCGGATTATGTTCCGGAACCGGCCCGGGAACACGGGGATTACCGGTCCAGGACACGAGCTTCGCGATCCGGTCCCGGATGCGCCACCCGCCGGCGGTTCGAACCAGTTCATCGTCATACCAACCTGTCCCGAGCCAGGACGAGCCGCCTTCCGCTCCATCGCGGACCAGAAGCCAATTTCCGTAGCTGAACGCGTTCGCCTTGTCGCCGTCGACATGAACTACTTGGCCGATCATTTGATGCTGGTGATTGTCTAGCGTCGTGTGGAACTCGTCAAACGTCCGCTTGAGATTTGCCAAGCCATGCCAGACGGCTCCTGCCGGGCCAAATTCTGCTCGCACATCCTCGGTAAAAACGAGATCGAACAATTCGAACTGATGAGAATCGAGCGCGAAACCATAGAGGTTCAGCACCTGTACTATTTCTGTCCTGTCGTACTCGGCCATGATAGGAGTTCCTCGTCTTTGCATCCAGAGTGGACAATTCTCATACTTTGGTATTTCGTCGTGGACTCTCGGTCATGACGGATTGGACACTATCCGCATTGATACGACGCATCAATCGAGATCAAGAACGCGAATGAGCGTGACATCTCCCGGATACCAAGCGATCTTTAACAAAGCTTCGAAGGACCGCCCCGCCAGGCGACACGGTTTGATCAACCCATCGCCGAGCAGCTCTCCGCAAAATTCCTACCACTCGGTCGAGAAGGTACACGGCGCCTTGAGCAAGCGAAGCCCCCTCCAGTCAGGTGACTCACCTGACTGAAGCGCGTTTTAGAGATTCACGAACAAAGAAGCCAGGAAGTTCAAGGCGTGATTGACGTTGAGTTGAGACACCGGGCCGACGATCGGCGATGGCGGCGCCGCCGCGGACCCAAACTGCAAGGCATTGGGGCTGAAGGCAACGGTCGGATGGTCGACGTAAGCAGCACCAAGGCCTACGAAGACGCCGGGCACGACGTTGATATTGTAGGACAATGTATATTGATTCGTCACGTGCCGCGCAGCAAGATTCCCGCTCGTCGCGAGAAAGCTAGAGTCAAGAGTATCGGTAATGAACCGGCTATAGATCTCCTGCTCCCAGATGAAGGAAAGCTGGTCCTTTGGACGCCCGAATAGTCCGAGCGTGTAGATGCGAGCTCCATAATCTTGTGTGATGAAATTGGCCTGAGGACTGACCCAGGACGCTTGAGCGCCGACATAGATACCCCTGTAAGCCGTCAACGGATTGCCGGGCTCGGTTTGGAAGATTTGGCGGTCGGCGTAAGCTAGAACACCTCCGTTGGTCGTCTGCTTGTTCGTAAACTGCAAGTTCTCATACTGTGTCGTATTGTAAAACCCGGTCACGCGAAGCCAAGTGAAGGGGTCGCCCGGCGCGGCGGCGTTCTTATAGCCGATCTCATTGACGAACAATGCACGCTCTTGCGGAAACCGAACACCGAAGACGCTCGGTGCCTGCGAGAATATGATCCCCGACGGGTTAGAGTAATGCGCGACCTGCAATGCGTTGTAGCCGACGTTGTTGGCAACCGACGTCGAAGGGTCCGAACGAATGACGGCCGCCTTGTCGTAAAGCCTGTTGGTGATATTGAACTTGGCGATGATTGAGGGGGTGCCGTCAGAGCCTGAGCTGGCACCCAGCAGCACGGGGAGCGTCGCCGCCGGGCCTAGAACATTGTAAACGTTACCGCCGATGAAAGTGCCTACGAATTGGTAGGCAAACGGGATATAGCCGATGTTGAGTTCCACCCTCTTGTTAAAGAGGGTCTGATAGTATGATAGTTGCTGCACGGCCAATTGGTTGGGGACTGCGCCGATCCAAGTGGTCTGTGAGGCAATGCCTCCGACCTGCAGCTGCCCGTCCGGAACTCCGTAACGACTGAGGTCGTACAGGAGGTATCCGGTCTGCAATTGTAGCGCGGTTGGCCGCTGCCCTATGTATTGTTGAAGATTTGATGATGGCGAGAAGTGATTGATGAGGTTATCTTGGAAAACGCCCGTCTCGGTGAGTACGAAACCGAAGCCATATTTCGCGAGGATGCTACGGTAGCATCCGCGATCCTGCGTGATCGAGTCGGCGAAGTTGGGCGTCGGGATATTCCAGCCCTTGATGTTGTAGTTGCTGTTGAGTGCGAATGCGGTTTGCGTGCTGCAAGCCGGGGCTGGCGCGGCAGCGACGGGGGCCTTCGCGGGCACATCCGCCAATTCATGCATTACTGCCGTCGTACGGCTTGTCTTACGAGCTTTGACGTTCTTCTTGCTCGAGAGCGCCGAAGCATCGTGGGCGGGAGGCGTGTCGGCCAGCACGGGCTCCGCGAGCAGGCCGACTGATAAAAGGCTGGCTGCCGCCAAAAGTCGACGTGACGATGCCGTTCTGCCGCCGCACGATGTCCCATCCAATGCTCGGCGGCAACGCTCATGCTGCAGCATGAGCGCCAATCGACGCATATTACTCGACATATCCCCCTCCAAATAAACGACATTTCTTCTAGTTTAGAACCGCACCGCAGTCGTCTTGGATCGATACGATCGAGGAAAAACTGTTCTTCTTACAGATTGCGGAGTCACTCCAAACAGTCAATCGCAGTATGATCAATCATCTTGCATCAACGAACAGCATGCCGCCGAAGCGGCGCGAATGCGCAGCTACGATATTGTGCGAGAATGCACGTGAAGAGGCACCGCCTAAATGCCGATTACGTCTTCAGATTACCTCGGCAGGCTCTTTAAACATCTATAGACCTGATAAATTCATGCTCGTCGCGTCCCGATCGATGACATCGTTTCGGAAATGAGAGATTGCTCACTCTGAAAGCTCCGTCAAGCGGCCCGGGCCTAGCCTTTCGGGGGTGGCATCGAGAGATATGGAACTTTTTGCCATCACGCCTTCACAGGCCCAGGCTCGACGGCGCTTTGTCGAAACATGACTCGATCGATAGTAGAGGTTCGCCGAAGCAAGCCCGAGAGGTGCCTGCCGCGAATAGGTCAGCACATCAGCGGTGTCCTAATTCGCTCTTCCCTGCGCTTGTCATCGGAGAACGAGGACACACCCGGTGCCGCGCTCTTCTTGGATAGTTAAAACGTGTGCACATACGTCTTCGGACACTAGGAGGGCCGACGCTGCCTTGTCACCGCGGGTCATGGCTCGGTCATACACCGGAAATGCTGCATGTCTCATCGAAGTCACACCCTTCATTCTTCTTCGTCGAGGCTGCAGGCGACTTCGAGATTAGCTCCGGTCGCATCGAGTGCGAAGAGGCCACCGCCGACGATCGACGCGGTCGCTGACGACCGAGTGCTTCTCCTTTTTGAAGTGGTCCGCGCTGAGATGCGGCTTTCGAGCCTGGGAAGGACGGATCGCTGCGGCGCGTGCGCAAGGTAGTCGGCGCCGCCACCCGCGATCCAGCCCTTCTCACCGATGCCGAGCGCGTCCAGTACGAGGGCTTGATCCTCCCCCATTGAAGCGGTCCGCCCTGATACCAATCTGCGCTGATCAGCAGCTGTGAGCCCGGTCGCGCAGGCCGAGGCTGATGATGCGCTAGGGCTGGTCGGTTAAGACGAGCTAGCAGCGGCTGGGGGCACGGCAGGCGGCAGGGGTGTGGGCGGCGCTGCATCGCGTGTTGCTGGAGCGGCTGCCCGGTCCGTTTTGCTCGGCAGCCACGGTCGTTCGAGGCGGAAGCAAGGAACAGGCATGGCGATCGATTACGACGACGTGAAATGCTTTCTCGCAGTCGCCGAGACGGGTGGACTGAGCCGGGCCGCCCAGCGTCTTGCCACATCCAAGTCGGTCGTCAGCCGCCGGATCAGTCGCCTGGAAGGGGAGACCCGCGCCCGTCTCCTGACCCGCAATGCACGCGGTGTCACGTTGACGGAAGCGGGCGAGGCGTTGCGCCTTCGTGCGGGGTCTGCCTTCGACGAACTCGATGGGGCGCTGCTGGATGCTGCGCGACATCAGGAGGAACTGACCGGTCTGCTGCGGATCACCGCGCCGATTGCTTTCGGCAACACCCATCTCGCGCTGATGCTCACCACCTTCATGGACGCGCATCCGCGGCTGCGCATCGACGTGTCGCTCACCGATCGGCGAGTCGACATTCTCACCGATGGCTATGACCTCGCGGTGCGGATGGGTGCTTTGTCGGACTCCGCGTTGATCGCCCGCCGCATCGCGCCGCTTCGGCTGGCGGTCCTGGCCAGCCCCGCTTACCTTCTGCGACGTGGCTCGCCCACGCGTCCGCGCGACCTCGCCGACCATGACTGTGTCGTCTACACCGTGCCCGGCGGCGATGTGTGGCGGTTCCGGGAAGGCGCGCGCTTCACTTCGGTAAGGGTGACGGGGCGTTTCCGCTCGGACAGTCCCGAAGCCATGCGCGCCGCGGCGCTGGGCGGGCACGGCGTTGCCGGACTGCCGACGTTCATGCTCGGAAACGCCATCGCAGACGGCCTGCTGGTGCCGCTCTTGACCGATCATCCCGTGGCCGAAGCAGGGCTGTACGCAGTCCGGCCGCCGGGGCCACCCCCGGCCAAGACGCGCGCGTTCATAGATGCGCTCGCCGCGCGTTTCGGACCGGAGCCGTCCTGGGATCCCGATTTCGCAAAGCCGCGGCCGGACAACGCGTGACTGCGACGACAATCGTTCACGTCGTTGAGCGACGCGAACCGTTCAAGCCGCGGCGTGCAGGGCGCCAGCCTGCTGCGCAACGAAGTCTTCCATGGTCGTTTGGCCATGATCGATGGCCAGCGTCCCGCCCGCGAGAATGACGGTCACGTCGGTGATACCGATGAAACCCAGGATCTGCTTCAAGTAGCCGCTGGCAACGTTCAGGCCCTCATAGGGCGTCCCTGGAGCGAAGTTGCCGCCCGAGGCGATAATGACGGTGGCCTTCTTGCCCTTCACCAGCCCCTCGTAGCTCGCCGAGAAGGTGACGCCGAAACGCACGACGTGGTCGATCCAGGACTTGAGCAGCGCAGGGATCGAGAAGTTGTACATCGGCGTGCCGATCACGATTTCATCGGCGGCGAGCAGCTCGGCGATGAAGTCGTCCGAAATCTTGATCGCCTCGCCCATCTCGGGCGAATGCTGTTCCGTCGGCGTGAACGCGCCGCCTATCCAGGGCAAGCTGATATTGGGGACGTGCGACGTGGCGAGGTCACGGACCAACACGTCCCCGCCGTGACTGTCGCGCCACTCGTCGGCGAAACGCTTGGCGAGTTGGCGGGAGACCGAATAGGGGCCGCGAGGGCTGGCCTCGACGACGAGCAGTTTGGACATGGCGAGTTTCCTTAGGCGGCCTGCGCATCGTCGCCGTATGGCGCCGACGCGGGATTCGGTCGCCACGCCAAAATCGTCGTTACCTCGGCTGGTGAAAAGCACCGTGTACGACAACCCATCGTTGCCTGAACAGGAACGCCGGATCGCGTCGATAAGCTCGCGGATCCAAGCGTCGCGTCGACCGTCGCCCGTCCGTTACGCGAGCTTGAAGGCCAGATTGCGCCCAAGTCGGTCGACTAGTGTTTGGTCCCGGGTTTTGATGGTGCAATTTCCTCGCCGGTATGGAAGGATGC
>CALMRL010000205.1:0-635 GCA_937873345.1 uncultured Beijerinckiaceae bacterium
CTGCGGAGAGCCGCTTGGCGGCGGCGATGAGCGCCGAGGGCGCGAAGCCGGCGCTGTAGGGCAGCGACGCTCGCCCGTCGGCGGTGCGGCGGATGCGCAGGGGCCGGTCGGTGAGATGGAGGTAGGCACAGAGCCGCAGGTCGGGGTCGGCCAACGCCGCCGGCAGAAGATCGGCGCGCCGCTCGCGGAAGCGCTCGATCACCTTCGCCGCGGCGGTCCAGCTGTCGCCGTCGCCGACCTGGAAGAGGGCGTCGCCGAGCGGCTCGAGCCCGGCATCGAGGACGAGCAGCGGCTGCAGGCAGGAGGCCGGCTCGGCGCGAAGCCGCTCGATCGCGGCGAGCCCGTCGGGACGCATCAGCAGCAGGCAGTCGGCCCGCGCCGGGGTGACGATGCGGAAGCAGTACTCCAGTGCTTCGCGCTCGCTGTCGCTCGGCTCGGGAAAGACGGCGGCGGCGGGTCGCTCGGCGAGGCCGCGGACGCGCCACAGCACGTCGGCGGCGTGCGGCGGCTGGTCCTCCTCGCGTGCGGCATCGCCCAGGAACGCGTCGAGGTCGACGGAGGCAGCCGGGACCACCTCGTCGCAGAAGGCGTATCGGCGGGCGGGGTCGATCGGCTTGGCGTTGATGCGGTGGACC
>CALMRL010000205.1:645-1185 GCA_937873345.1 uncultured Beijerinckiaceae bacterium
CAGCGAGTTGTGCAGCACGAAGTCGGCCGGCGGCACCGCCAGCAGCACGCCCGTGAGCCCGCCGATGGTGAACGTGACCATGAAGGCCACGGCCCAGATCATCGGCACCTCGAAGCGCACGGAGCCGCGCAGGTCCGCCGGCACCCGCTCGCGGGCGTAGCCGACCAGCGTCGGCGAGATGTCGACCGCGACGACCTCGGCGCCGCGCCGCGCCGCCAAGCCGAAGGAGTCGGCGGTAATCGCCACCATCTTCGGTGCCTCACCGCTCTTCTCCGCCAGCGTCCGCATCAGCCTGGCCAGGGCGTAGCCGTCCATCTCCGGCAGGTGGTAGTCGATGAAGCTCAGGTCGGGCGCCCGCTCCTGCGCGCAGCGCAGCGCGCCGAAGCCGTCGGCCTCCTCGTCGACCTCGTAGCCGCGAGCGCCGAGCAGCGCCGCGAGCACTTCGCGCGAGACCGGATCGTCCTCGACGAGCAGGATGCGGGGCGGCACGCTTGAGGGCATGGGCTGGCTCACGAGCGGGGCGAGGGGATGGAGGCGCGT
>CALMRL010000206.1 GCA_937873345.1 uncultured Beijerinckiaceae bacterium
GGATGGGGCATCCCGCCCGCTGCCTCCTGCCACCGCCCTGCCGTCAGCCCAGTTTGTCCCTCCCTCGCGCGTCCCCGGCCGGCGCCGCGTCTTTGCGGAGATACGCCCGCCTGATAAAAGAAAAATGGCAAGTCCGGAAAAGCCATGCTCGATCCGGCAGCTTCGGGATGAGGAGTCCGCGGCGACGTGTCCGGAACAGCGAACCGGCCCCCTCACGGCTCGCACGGACGCAGAGCGCGGCGGTGATGACCCTCGATCACGCACCTTCCAACCAAGCGTTTCCGGATCGCTCGGGCGACCGTGGCGAGCGCGCCGACGTGTTCGAACGCGTCGGCTCCTTCGAGATCCGCCTCGCCGCCTCGACGCACGAGGTGGCGCGGGCGCAGCGGCTGCGCTTCGGCGTGTTCTACCGCGAGGGGAGCGCGGTGGCCGATGCCGCCGCGACGGTGAGCGCGCGCGACCTGTGCCCCTTCGATGCGGTGTGCGACCACCTGCTCATCGTCGACAACGGCTGCTCGGCCGGCGCCGAAGGATCGACGGTCGTCGGCACCTACCGGCTGCTGCGCCGCGAGGTCGCCGAGCGCCACGGCGGCTTCTACTCGGCGGCCGAGTTCGAGTTGGGACCGCTGCTCGCCCGCCATCCCCGCCTGCGCTTCCTCGAGCTCGGACGCTCCTGCGTCCACCCTGCCTATCGCGGCCGGCGGGTCATCGAGCTTCTGTGGCGCGGCCTGTGGCTCTACGCCCGGCGCCACCGCGTCGAGGCGCTGATCGGCTGCGCCAGCCTGCCCGGCCTCGACCTCGACATCAACCGCCGCGCCCTCTCCTACCTGCGCCACCGCGCGCCGGCCGCGCCGGAGTGGCAGGTCGCCTCGCTGCCGCACCGGGCGACGGCTTTCGTGCCGTTGCCCGCCGAGGCGGTCGACCCGCGCCGCGACCTGATGGCTCTGCCGCCGCTGGTCAAGGCGTACCTGCGCGCCGGCGCCCATTTCTCCGCCGACGCGGTGCTCGACCGGCAGTTCGGCACGACGGACGTGTTCGCGGCGATGCCGATGGCCGAGATCGGCGAGCGCTATCTCGCGCACTATGGACAGCCGAGTTGCGTTTCGAGGCAGCCGGCCGCATAGTTCGTACCGATGAGCCGCGATCGTCGCCACCTGTTCGCCCGATCGCCGCTCCCTGCCGGCCGCCGGCATGGCGTGGCTGGCGCATTCGCCGGCTGCCTGGCGACCTGCCTGACCGTTTGCCTAACCACCTCCGCCGCCGCCATCGACCACAAGGCCAGGGCGATCGCCGCGGAGAAGCCTGCGGTGCTGTCCCTCAAGGACGCGTTGCTCCACGATGCGGCGTCGCCCTCGATCGGCAACCCCGACGGCGACGTCACCATCGTCGCCTTCGTCGACTACAACTGCGCCTACTGCAAGCGCTCGGAAGCCGACCTCGCGGCGCTCGTCGACGACGACCCCAAGGTGCGCGTCATCTACAAGGACTGGCCGATCCTGTCGAAGACGTCCGTCGCCGCCGCCAAGGTGGCGATCGCCGCCGACATGCAGGGCAAGTACGCCGACATGCACAAGGCCCTGATGCGGATGCGGGCGCACCCCGCCAACGACGCCGACATCAGCCAGGCCGCGGTGGCGGCCGGCATCGACATCCCCCGCCTCAACCGCGACCTCGACGCGCGCGACGGCGAGATCGTGGCGCTCCTCAAGCGCAACATTCAGGAGGCCGACGCCCTGCAGATCAAGGGCACGCCGGTCTACCTCATCGGCCCCTTCATCACGGCGAGCCCGCTCGACCTGCCGCAGTTCAAGAAGATCGTCGCCGACGCCCGCGAGGATGCCCGCGCCGGGGGACCGAAGCCGGAGCCGGTGGGCGCCAAGCCCGAGTAGGCCCGGGGCCGAATGGAACGACAGCCCGATTCGCTCGTGCGGTCCCTCAGGCGGCCTTCGCGATGCGCGTCGGGATGTTCCAGCCCGCCAGGGCGCGCTCGACGTCGTCGATCGAAGTGACCACGGCGACGAGGCAGCCGGCGGCGCGCAGGCGGCGCACGATCTCGGCCTGAGCCTCCGACAGGCGGCCCTTCGCGGTCTTCACCTCGAAGTACAGGATGCGCGATCCGGGGCAGGCGACCGACAGGTCGGGGATACCGGGCAAGAGGCCGGGCACGCCGTTGCCGGCGCGCCCGCCAACCGTGCGCCGGGCCGCGTTGGCATTGGCGTAGACGATGTGATCGGCCGGCAGGACGATGCGGAGGAAATCGACGATGCCGCTCTGGATGCTGCCTTCGCTGGCGATATGGGCGGTCATGGGGTGCGCTCTGTGATGAGCCGCACCGTGAGCCAGCTTGGTTGATGAAAACCTTAGGATGCTGGCGATCCCAGCTCCTTCCAGGGCTGTCGGCGCTGTGTGAAGATCGCCCACCATCGGGTTTGGCGACGGTGCGACCCGATCTTATGCCTCTTCGGCCTTCCGCCGCCCGCGGCCATGCTGCTCCTTGGCGTGCCCGGCCTCCGCGGCGGCATCTTTCTCGGCCTTGCCGGCGGTAGCCGTGGAGGTTCCCGCCTGCGACGCGCCATCGACGTCGGCGGTGGAGGCGGCGGGCTTGGGATGCCCCTTGCTCTCGGTCGGCGATTCGGCGGGGCCGCCCTCATTGACGATCGGGTGACCCGCCCCAGCCTTGGCGCTACCAGCCGCCTGCACCTCCTCGGCCTTCTGCGCCTTGGCAGACCGGCTGTGGCTCTGCTCGGACATTCTCTTCGATCTCTCGCGTCTCAGGGTCGCGCGGCCAACAGCGGGCACCGGGCCCAAGTTGCTCGACCATGCTGACGCAGGGCGGCGCCTCGCGACCCCCGACGTAAAAAGCCGCGGCCAGGAGGCCGCGGCTTCGTTTCGCCGACTCGTATGCCCCGGCGGGGTGCCGGTTCAGGCTGCGAGGTTCTTCAAGACGCTCTCGACGGTCTTCTTGGCGTCGCCGAACAGCATCATCGTGTTGTCGCGGAAGAACAGCTCGTTCTCGACGCCGGCGTAGCCCGAGCCCATGCCGCGCTTGAGGAACAGCACGGTCTTCGCCTTCTCGACGTCGAGGATCGGCATGCCGTAGATCGCCGACGACTTGTCGGTCTTGGCGGCGGGGTTGGTGACGTCGTTGGCGCCGATCACGAAGGCGACGTCGGCCTGGCCGAAGGAGGAGTTGATGTCCTCCAGTTCGTGCACCTCGTCGTAGGGCACGTTGGCCTCGGCGAGCAGCACGTTCATGTGGCCGGGCATGCGGCCGGCGACGGGGTGGATGGCGTATTTCACGTCGACGCCTTCCTTCTTCAGCGTGTCGGCCATCTCGCGCAGCGCGTGTTGCGCCTGCGCCACCGCCATGCCGTAGCCCGGCACGATGATGACGGAGGAGGCGTTCTGCATGATGTAGGCGGCGTCCTCGGCCGAGCCGCGCTTCACCGGCCTCTGCTCCTTCGCCCCGTCGCCGCCCACGGCCACTTCGCCGCCGAAGCCGCCGAGGATGACCGAGACGAAGGAGCGGTTCATGCCCTTGCACATGATGTAGCTGAGGATCGCGCCCGACGA
>CALMRL010000207.1 GCA_937873345.1 uncultured Beijerinckiaceae bacterium
GGGGTCGTCGCGCACTGGCTTTGGGCCTATTACGGCGTGACGCGCGGCCGTCCGGGGACGCTGGAAAGCCCGGTGCGGACCGGCGACGAGGAGACGAGCGTGAGCGAAGCTGCCGAACCCGCCCGACGCCGCCGCGGGGTGACTTGAGCATGGGCGCTCCCCTCGACGGGCCACGTGCCGGCTCGGCCAAGCCGCGCCAGCTGGTGGTGCTCTTGCACGGCTTCGGCGCCGACGGCCGCGACCTCGTTTCGCTCGGCCGGCAGTGGGCGGAGCTGCTGCCCGATGCGGCGATCGTCGCGCCCAACGCGCCCGAGCCCTGTCCCGGCTCGCCCGGCGGCGGCGCGCTGAGCTGGGGCGAGTTCCGCGGTGGCGCCGTGCGCGTCGAGCAGCGGGCCACGCCTGCGGTGTGGGGCGACGCCGTGCTGTCGCGCCGCGACATCGCTACGAGCTACCACGTCGCCGTGGTCGCCGACGATGCTTCGCAGGGCATCACCGACGTGGTCCGCGGCGAGGACCTGTTCATGGCGACCCACCTTCACCGGCTGCTGCAGGTGCTACTCGAGCTTCCCGCGCCGGAGTACCACCACCATCCCGTCCTTCGCGACGGCGCGGGGCAGAAGCTGTCGAAGAGCCTGCGCGCCAAGTCGCTGCGCGCCTTCCGCCAGGACGGAGTGTCCCGCGAGGCGATGCTGGCGCGCATCGGCCTGCCGCAGTTCGCAGCCGGCTCCCAGGCGGCACTTGCCAAACGCTGAAGGATGAGTTGACGGATGATGGGCACCGCGCTCCCGGCCCGCCTTGACCCCGTCGCATCCATCTGGAATGCCTCGGCGTCGAGGGCGCGGCGTCCCTCCGCGCGCCGCCGGTCCCTGAACCGCCGGCCTCCCCAATCGCCGGCTTCCCCAACCGCCTCTATGCTGGACGTCGCGATGAACGAACACAGGGCAGCCCTCGCCGGAACCGTCGGTGTCGCGACCGGCGAGGCGGAGGCGTTGCGCGAGCAGATCCTCGCCCTCGTCGAGCGTTACGCCGCCGTCGCCCACGCGCCGAAGCCCTTCGTGGCCGGTGCCTCCGCCGTCCCCGTCTCGGGCAAGGTCTACGGCGCGCCGGAGATGCGCGCCTTGGTCGACGCCTCGCTCGACTTCTGGCTGACCACGGGGCGCTTCAACCACGCCTTCGAGACGCGGATGAAGAAGGTGCTCGGCCGCCGCCACGTGCTCACCTGCAACTCCGGCTCCTCGGCGAACCTGCTCGCGGCGAGCGCGCTGTGCTCGCCGCTGCTCAAGGCGCCGCTGAAGCCCGGCGACGAGGTGATCACCTGCGCCACCGGCTTCCCGACCACGGTGAACCCGCTCATCCAGAACCGGCTGGTGCCGGTGTTCGTCGACGTCGAGGTGCCGACCTACAACATCCGCGCCGACCGCATCGAGGCGGCGGTCGGCCCACGCACCCGCGCGATCATGGTGGCGCACACGCTGGGCAACCCGTTCGACCTCGCCACCGTGATGGAGGTCGCGAAGCGCCACGACCTGTACGTCGTCGAGGACACCTGCGACGCGCTGGGCGCAACCTACGACGGCAAGCCCGTGGGCAGCTTCGGCGACATCGGCACGCTGTCGTTCTATCCCGCCCACCACATCACCATGGGCGAAGGCGGCGCGGTGTTCACGCACAACAGCCTGATGCGTCGCGCCCTGGAGTCGATTCGCGACTGGGGCCGTGATTGCTGGTGCGAGCCGGGCCAGGACAACACCTGCGGCAAGCGCTTCGACTGGCAGCTCGGCGAGCTGCCGGCGGGCTACGACCATAAGTACACGTACTCGAACATCGGCTACAACCTGAAGATCACCGACATGCAGGCGGCGGTCGGCCTGGCGCAGCTCGACCGCCTCGACGGCTTCATCGCCGAGCGCCGCGCCAACTTCCGCTGGCTCAGCGAGCGCTTCGCCAGCCTGGACGAATTCTTCATCCTCCCCGAGGCGACGCCGCGCTCCGACCCGTCGTGGTTCGGCTTTCCCTTGACGCTGCGCGAGGGCGTGCCCTTCACCCGCGAGGCGCTGACCCGCCACCTCGACGCGGCCCGCATCGGCACGAGGCTCGTCTTCGCCGGCAACCTGCTGCGCCAGCCCTATTTCAGAAACCTCGAGCACCGCGTCCACGGCGACCTCGCGACGAGCGACAGGGTGATGGCCTCGTCGTTCTGGATCGGCCTCTACCCCGGTCTCGGTCCAGAGCAGCTCGCCTTCACCGCCGACACGGTCGCGCGCTTCTGCCGATCGCATTGAGGGTGCGGAGGGCGGGCCTCGCGGCGGGCGCCGGGACAGGGAAGGCCTAGGCGATGGGGCGCTTCGTCATCGTCGCCGCCAGGGGCCTTCTTCTCGTGATCGTCGCCGTTTCGGGGATCGTGTCGATCTACGAGGCGACCAATGCCACGGCCGTCTATACCAACCACACGCTCTTCACGGCCGGCTTGATGATGGTCGCCGCTGCGGCGCTGGTGAACCCGCTGTTCTGCTTCATCGCCATCTACGGACTGGTGCGTTACGCCGACGTGTCGCTCGGCCTGGCCCTGACGCTCACCCTGCCGGCCTGCATCGCCTGGTGTGTCGCCGCCGGACGAGGCCTTCTCGCGGCCACGGCGCGCTGACGGAATCGCCTCGTCGACGCCGTCGCGGCGCCGCACAGGTTAACTAAACCTTAACGGATGCGTTGACCCGGAACCCCTTCGCCACGACACTGATTATGTCGAACGGGGGCGGGCGATGCGGAACGGGCTTGGACGGCTGGGTGCGGTGGCGACGATGCTGCTTTGCCTCTCCGCGACGGCGTCGCAGGCGGCTCACCGGCGTCCCCAACGTGTCGCGCTAGCCTCAGAGTCGATCGGGCGGACCGACCGCATCGGGAGCCTTGTTCGATCCGTCGAGGGCGTGGTGTCGCGCCACGAGACGATCGCGGCTCCCCTCGTCATCCCGGTCATCGCCACCGACGACGTTACACCAGACCATGCCGCCGTCGCCGGCGACGTCACTCGTGTTCCCTACGGCTGGGCTGATTTCTGCACTCGCCGGCCGGACGAGTGCCGCGTTGACGTGCTCGATCCCGTGACGGTCGTCGCCACGCTCAGGGTGATGCGCATCTTGGCGGGCGTGAACGCCGATGCTAACGCCGCGATCGAGCCGGTGAGTAACTTCGAGCACTGGGGTACGCTGCTCGACCACTGGGACTACCCCCTCGACGGCAAAGGCGATTGCAAGATCTACGCGCTGTGGAAGCGCAAGCAACTCCTGGACATGGGTTTTCCGCGCCAGGCGCTGCTGATGACGATCGTTCGCGACCTCGAAGGCAACGGCCACACGATCCTCACGGTGAAGACGGACCGCGGGGACTTCATCCTCGACAACATGGTCGGCGAGATCCGTCTGTGGGATGCCACCGGCTACAGCTTCGTCAAGCGCCAGTCGCAGGCCGATCCCAACGTCTGGGTCTCGGTCGGGCAGACATCGGCGCCGGTCACCACCGCCGGGTTGAACTGACCGGCGCCTCGACTTTCCGTCAGGCGTCAGCCCATCGCGCCGTAACTGCGGTGGAAGATGTAGGCGGCCACCGCGAAGATCACGCCCGCGAAGACGCGGCGCATCAGATCCTTCTGCGCGCACAGGCCGGTGGCGCAGCGCAGGCCGACGAGCCCGCCCGCGACACCGCCGGCGATGAACCAGGCGGCGACGTCCCAGGCGATCAGTCCTGAGCGCGCGTAGTTCGCCGCCGTGGCGACGGAGAAGGCGGCCACCGCCAGCAGCGACGAGCCGACCGCGTCGATCATCGGCATTCGCGTGGCGTAGAGCAGGCAGGGCACGATGAGGAAGCCGCCGCCGATGCCGAAGAAGCCGGAGGCCATCCCGGCCGGCAGGGCCATGCCGGCGACGAGCGCGCCGGACCGCCCCTGGTAATCGGGCGAAGGCTCGGCGTCGCGCGAGCGCAGCATCAGGGCGCCGACCACGACCATCAGCACGCCGAACAGGGCCAGCAGCTTGTGGCCGTCGAAGCTCTTGCCGATGCTGGACCCCAGCAGGGCGCCGGCGACGCCGACCAGGGCGAAGACGGTGGCGCTGCCCCAGCGCACATGGCCCGCGCGGGCGTGACTGAGGAAGTTGAACAGCGCGGCGACGCACACCGCCGCCGCGCCGGTGCCGATCGCGACGTGCAGGTCGCCGACCCCGACGACGTAGAGCAGCAGCGGCGTCGCCAGGATCGAGCCGCCGCCGCCGATCAGCCCGAGGGCGAAGCCGGCGAGCGAACCGCAGGCGAGCGAAGTCATCGCCTGCGCGATCAGCATCGGCGGCTCGCCGCCGATCCGGCGGGTCGGCTCACGCCACCGCGCTGGGGATGTGGACCGGCGGCGCCGCGGCGATCAGGGCGGCGACGCGCGCCGTCAGGGCGCCGGTGGTGTAGGGCTTGTCGATCAGCTCGGAGTCTCCGTCGAGTCGGTCGCCCGCGGCGTCGCTGGCGTAGCCGGTGGTGAACAGCACCGGCAGCCCCGGCCGCAGCATCCGCGCCCGCTCCGCCAGCTCGCGGCCGTCGAGCGAACCCTTCAGCACGACGTCGGTGAACAGCAGAGCCACCTGCGGACGGGTCTGCAGAAGGTGCAGGGCTTCCGGACCGGTTGATGCCTCGATTACCTCGTAGCCGGCGTCGCGCAGCGTGCAGGAGCCGAGGTGGCGTACCGCCTCGTCGTCCTCGACGAGGAGGAGGGTGGTGCCGGCGGCGCGCGCCTGCACCGGCTCGGCGAAGCTGGCCGACGCATCGGGAGCGGCGCCTGCGGCGGCGTGGCGCGGCAGGTAGAGGCTGACGCTCGTGCCCACGCCCTCGCGCGATGCGATGGTGGCACGCCCACCCGACTGCCGGGCGAAGCCGTACAGCTGGCTCAGACCCAGCCCGGTCCCCTTGCCGACGGGCTTCGTCGTGAAGAAGGGCTCGAAGGCGCGTGCGATCACCTCGGGCGGCATGCCGGTGCCGGTGTCGGCCACCGTCAGGGCGACGAACTCCCCGCCGAGCAGCGCCTCGCCGTCGTCGACAGCATCCCCGGCGAGCACCGCATTGTCGGTGGTGATCGTCAGGGTGCCGCCTCGCGGCATGGCGTCGACTGCGTTGACGCACAGGTTGAGGATGGCGTTCTCGAGCTGATTAGGATCGGCGAAGGTCGGCCACAGGCCGTCGGCGAGCTTCAGGTCGATCGTCACCGTCTCGCCCAGCGTGCGGGAAAGCAGGTTGGTCATGCCGCCGACGAGCGCATTGGCATCGATCGCCTCGGGACTCAGCGGCTGCCGGCGGGAGAAGGCGAGCAGGCGGGCGGTGAGCGTCGCCGCGCGCGTCGCGCCGTCGACGGCGTTGCGGATCAGCGCGCGATGGTTCGGCTCAGCGTCGGGCAGCCGGCGCCCGAGAAGGTCGAGGTTGCCGATCACCACGGTCAACAGGTTGTTGAAGTCGTGAGCGATGCCGCCGGTGAGCTGGCCCACCGCCTCCATCTTCTGGCTCTGACGCAGCTGCTCCTCGACGCGCTCGCGCTTGCGCATCTCCTCCTCCAGCAGGGCGGCGGAGCGGCGCCAGCTCACGGTGGCGCGGCCCTCCAGCACGATGCGGCGGATCGCGAAGCCGGACACACCGAGCAGGGCGAGCGAGGACAAGCCGGCGACCACGCCGTAGCCCTGCATGTTGCGCCACCAGGGCGCCTGTGCCGCGGCATGCGAAATGCCGAAGCCGACCACCACGGGGAAGCTGCCGACCTTTTGGTAACCCATCATCCGCCGCTTGCCGTCGATCACGATCGGACGAATCAGTCCGCCGGAGGATCGACCCTCGCGCTGCAGCTGCGACAGCACCTCGGGCGACAGCATCGCCATTTCGGTCGGCGGCTCGCTGGCGAGCACGCTGCCGTCGTCGCGGGCGAGGATCACCGTCTTGGCGGATGATCGCTCGGTGTAGCGGTAGAAGTCGCCGAAATAGTCCTGGTCGATCGAGATCGCGACGACGCCGTGGAACACCTTGGCATCCGGTGCCTGGATGCGCGCCGCCATGTTGAAGATCGGCAGGCCCGATTGCCGCCCGATCACCACCTTTGAAATATAGGGGGTGTCCTGGTCGGCGGCCTGGAGGTGGCGGAAGTAGTCGCGGTCGGCGAAGTTGAGCGTCGGCCCGGTGGAGTCCATGCTCTGCGCGAGAAGGTCGCCGTGCGCGTCGACGACGAGAATGTCGAGGACCTGCGGCAGCATCTTCTGCAGGTGGACGAGCAGCGAGCGCAGGCTTGCGACGTCGCGCGGGTTCGACCAGTCGAGCGTGCGCAGGTGCTCGTTGACCTGATCGAGCATCAGCTGGTGCGTTTCGAAAATCTTCAGCGCGTGCTCGTGCAGGATGCGCGTGGTGCGCTCGACGTGATTCTCGGCGCCGCGCTCGACATCGCGCCAGTTCTGCCACGCGGCGAGGCCGAACAGGGCCATCGGGAGCATGATCGAGATCGCGAGCAGGGCGAGGGTGGAGCGAGGCACCCGGCCGCGCAGGCGGCCCGAACCCACGTTGGGCCAGGAAAGAGGCCGCAGGGCGAAGCGCCATAGCCGGACCATGCCGGCGATCGGGGCGGTCTCGCGGTCGGCTCGGACGGTCGTCAGCAGCGTCATGGTCGGGAGGCTGCGACAGCACGGTGTCGCAAAGATGGCTCACGTTAGGAAATATGCTTTACGCCGGACGCATCGGACAGAGCGCGACGCCGGTGCTCCAGCGACACAAGCGGTTGATCGGCAGCGGCACCAGCATGAAGGCGTGCTCCAGGCTCGCCAGCGCGCCCAGCGTGGCGACCAGGGCGTAGCCGGCCTTCACCGCCGGCTCCGCCGCGGGGTCGAGGGCGAAGCCCGCGAGCAGGGCGGCGAGCGCGAGCGAGGCGACGAGCGCCACGGGAAAGAAGGCGTTGACCGGTCCGCGCCGGAAATAGGAGCGCAGGTGCACGACCGGCGCCGGCAGGACCTCGTCGTTCAACTGCGGCACGCCGAGGAACAGGTTGAGCTTGGCCGAGATGCGCATCGCCCAGAGAACGGCGAAGGCGAGCACGCCGACACGGTTGCTGCCGCCCGCCGTCACCGCGAGCACCGCCAGCCCGGTCAGCGTCAGCGCCACCTCATGGTAGAGGATGGCGCCGACCGCCGCGCGGAAGCGGTCGAACCCGCGGGCGCCGGCGGGGCAGGGGGCGGCGCGCGGGCCGGTGACGGCGCCGGACAGGAAGGCGATCTCCTGCGTGCCCCACAGCACGATCGCCGCGGTGAAGGCGGCGTAGACTCCGAGCGTCCCCGGCATCGCCGCCGTCTTGGCGAGCACCACGAGGCAGACGGGGAAGATGAGCGCGGCGCCGATGACGCTGGCGCGCAACGCGCCCGGTCGGCGCAGCACCAGGAGCAGCACCAGCCCGGTGGAGAACCACCAGACGAACAGGGTGTAGAGGAGGGCGCAGCCGAGAGCCAGGCTCACGGCGTCACCACGCGGGGGCGAGAAGGATCGTCGCCGGCAGCGCCGTCCGCTTCACCGGCAGGAGGTAGAGCCTCGCGAATACCGCCGCCGCGTTGAGTGCCAGGGCGCCGCGCTTGATCTTGCCGGTGATCCCGCCCTGCGCCCTGGCGGCGGCGCGCGCCTCGGTGATCCGCCACATCCTGTCAAGCCCGGCGCGGAAGGCGGGGTGGTCGCAGTCGAGCGCCACCGGGAAGCACTGCTTGGCGATCTCCTGCGTGATCGCGAAGACTTTGAAATCATAGTCCGTAGGGTCGATACCGACGGCTTCGTGGAAGGCAGGGCGCATGTGGTCGCGCACGTACATCGTCGCGAAGACGGCGAGGAGGAAGAAGCGGATCCAAAGCGTGTTGCGGCCCTTGAGCAGGCTCGGGTCGGCGCGCATCAGCAGCGCGAAGGCCTCGCCGTGGCGGAACTCGTCGTTGCACCACTTCTCGAAGTACTTGAAGATCGGGTGGAACAGCCGGTCGGGATTGCGCTCCAGCTGCCGGTAGATGGTGATGTAGCGGGCGTAGCCGATCTTCTCCGACAGGTAGGTCGCGTAGAAGATGAACTTCGGCTTGAAGTAGGTGTACTTCTTCACGCGCGTCAGGAAACCGAGGTCGACGCCGATGCCGGCATCCTTGAGCGCCTCGTTGATGAAGCCGGCGTGGCGCGACTCGTCGCGCGCCATGTAGGTGAAGAGGTCGCGGACGTCCTTGTTCGTGATCTGCTTCTTGATCTCCGAATAGAGCACGCAGCCCGAGAACTCGGCGGTGAGCGAGGAGACCATGAAGTCCTTGAATTCGCGGCGCAGCTCCGGTGGCAGCGCCTCGATGTCGGCCTCGAACGGACCCTCGCGGCGGAAGTGCGTGCGGTTGTGGTCCGCGCGCATCTCCGCGATCATCCGGTCCCACTCCGGGCGCACCCGCTCGATGTCGAGCCTTTCCATCGCCTTGAAGTCGGTGGTGTAGAAGCGCGGCGACAGGATCGTGTCCTCCTTCGCCGTCGCAAGGGACTCCTGCTCGCCGGTTGATCCTTGCGCGGTGACGCGGGTCATGCCGCGGACGCCGCCTTCGATCGGGATCATGGGGCCCTCCCTTCGGAGAAACTGACTTCGTAGAGTTCGGTCAATTCGAGGTAGCCCTCGACGCGCGCCCGCAGCCGGGCGAGCGGCCCGGCGCGGCGGACGAGGGCGCGGCGCGCGACCACCGCCTTCTCGCCGAAGACCAAGCGCGATGGCGCGTCGAGGATCAGCACCTCGTCACCGGGGCCGGGGTCGCGGCCGTCGAGCTCGCAGTACGCGTGCAGGCTGTCGCCGGTCTGCTCCAGGTCGAGGGTGCAGGGCACCTCGACGACGTTTGGGCCGGACAGGACCTGGGGACCGGACAGCTCGTGCCTCGTCACTGCGCCGCGTCCTTGCTCGCGACCTTGCCCGTCTGCGCCATCGCGGCGACCGGCAAGCCGTCCAGCAGTCGGGCGAAGGCGGCCTCGTTGGTCGGCCCGAAGGCGGCAAGCTCGATGTGCTCGCCCGTCTGCGGGTCGGCGATCGACAATCGCCCATCGGCCCAGCGGGTCAAGCGGAACGCGGTGCCGCTCGCCAGCTCGTTCAGCCGATGCTCGCGCACCAGGCCGCGCATGATGCCGCGCAGAAAGCCGCCGGTCGTCGGCTCGACCACGGTGACGGGCCGACCGGTCGCGGCGTCGGCGATGGCGACGCCACCGTCGGCACGGTCGGTGAAGGTGAGGTCGCGGCTCGCCACGGCGACCGTCGGCGGCATCACGACGTGGTTGCGGCCGGTCACCCGCGCGGCGCCGGCGATGGCGATGGTGAAGAGCATCAGCACGCCGGCGGCGATCAGCACCCACCCGGTGCTGCGCGGGCGCCCGGTCAGGCGGAGCAGCCCGAGGATCACGACGACGACGCCCATGTCCTCGCGCACCAGCAGCAGCAGGCCGGCGAACCAGTTCTGCAGGATGTCCTTGAAGGCGAAGCCGACTGCCAACGATCCGACGCCGAGCGCGCCGAGCAGCCGCTTCGCCGTGCCCTCCATCTTGTTGGTGCAGACCGCGAAGGCGC
>CALMRL010000208.1 GCA_937873345.1 uncultured Beijerinckiaceae bacterium
GCGGTCCTGGTGCCGGGCGAGGTCGGCGACGAGGTCCTGCACCGACTCCTTGATCTGCTCCAACTGCTCGGGCCCGATCACGCCGCGCTCGGCGTCGTTGGCGGCGAGCTGCAGGCCCTTCAGCGCCACCTCGTCGTAGTACGCGATCAGCGGGCGGTCCTTCAGCAGCTTCTCGGCGGCGTCGTGCGCCTCGTCGGGGTCGGCGGCGAGGATGCGCTGGTAGAAGTTCTCGACCGGGGTCAGCGCGGGACGGTCGCCGAGCAGCACGTCGAGGAACTCCAGCCGTTCGACGTGGCGGCCGAGCACCACCAGCAGCACGGTGAAGGGCGTCGACAGGATCAGGCCGATCGGCCCCCACATCCAGGCCCAGAACAGCGCCGAGACGATCACCGCGAAGGGCGACAGGCCGGTGGAGTGGCCGTAGAGCAGCGGCTCGACGACCTGACCCATCAGCGCCTCGAAGACGATGAACAGCGCCGCCGCCTCGATCGCCATCGTCCAGCCCGGCGCCACGGCGGCGGCGAGCGCGATCGGCAGCAGCGCCGAGATCGCAGAGCCGACGTAGGGCACGAAGCGCAGCAGCGCGGCGTTGACGCCCCACAGCACCGGCGAGGGCAGGCCGATCGCCCACAGGCCGACGCCGACGATGACGCCGAAGGCGGCGTTGATGCCGAGCTGCGTCAGGAAATAGGTCGACAGCCGCCCCGCCGCGTCGTCCATCGCCGCCGTGGTGCGGTGGAGGTCGGAGGAGCCGAACAGCCGGATCATCCGGTCGCGCAGGTCCTCGCGCTGCAGCAGCAGGAAGATCACCACCACCAGCACGATGCCGAGCGTGGTCAGCGGCGACACCACCGGCGACAGCACGGTCTCGGCGACGGTCAACGGCGACACCTCCTGCTCGGGCAGGCGCACCAGCAGCGGCTTCTCCTTCGGCGTGGCGGGGTCGTTGCGCGCGGCCGGCGCGGCGCCGCCGGTTTGACCGGTCTGCTGCGCGCCCTGCTGCACGGCGGTGGAGGCGCGGTGGATCAGCGCCGAGAACTTGCCGACGACGCCGGTCTGCAGCGTCTCGATCTTCGTCTCGACCGTGTGCTGGTAGCGCGGCAGGTCGCGGCCGAGGTCGGCGATCTGCAGGCCGATCACCGCGCCGATGCCGAGGATCAGCCCCAGCGCCAGCACGACGGTGACGAGGATGGCGGGCGCGCGGGGCAGGCAAAGGCGGCGCAGCAGTTCGACCAGCGGCGACAGCACGAAGGACAGCAGCACCGCCAGCACCAGGGGGATGAACACCTCGCGCCCGACGTAGAGCGCGCCGATGCAGACGAGGATCACGGCGAGGGTGCCGAGACCGGAGGGACCGGGCGTCGCCGGAGGGGCGACGCGGGCCGGGCGCGGCGGCGCCGTCGCGGGGATCGAGGACATGGCGCGGGTCCCGAGGGGAAAAGCTGGATGGCGGGACGGCAACGCCGATGCCCCAGTAAAGGTGCATCGATCCGCGAAGTTCGTGGGCCTCGGCCCGCGCCCGCAACCGCAGCGCGATCAACGTGCTAGCCTTTGTCTTTTCCTTAAAGGACGGCTTCGACCAGCCCCAGCTCGCGCGCCTCCTCGGCCTCGATGTACCAGTTGGACGGGGCGCGGCGCAGCACCTCGGCCATCTCCACGCCCGACCCGCGGATCAGGTTGGCGAAGCCCTCGTTCTGGATCGCGATCGAGCACTGCAACTCGTGCAGCACCGCCTCGACGCCGGCGATGCAGGTGGTGAGCGGGCCGGCCACCTTCAGCTCCTTGTTCATCCTGCGCTCGTGGATCATCAGCCGCGTGCCGCGGGTGAGGAAGCGGTGGCGGCGGGCGAAGAAGCTCATGAAGGTTGTGCCGGCGGAATAGATCGCCGCCTTGCCGAGGAACACGAAGCGGCAGGCCGGCGCGTGCTCCGAGGCGAAGCGCACGTCCTCGCCCATCATCCGCGCCACCTCCGGGTCGCCGCCGAGCGTCGACAGCTCGACGACGCCGAGCCGCTTCTCGCCTTCGGCCGCCACGTCGAACTGCGTGCGGAAGGTCGCGTACATCGCGTGGTCGACCGTGCCGCTGAGCCTCACCGCCGGCGCCCGGAAGTCGCCGGGCGTGAGGATGTCGTCGCTCATCGTGTCGTCTCGCGGAAGGCAAAAGCGCCATGCTTGGCAGGGATCGTGCCGATCCTCTCTTACGATCGGCTTAGATCGACGGGGAACAACCTCCCGAAAAACCGGTTGATCGCACCGTCACTTCGGGAGGAAACAATCATGAAGACCATCGCGAAAGCGACTTTCGCCATCGCCGCCCTGGCCCTCACCGTCGGCGTCGCCCAGGCCGAGAGCATGAACGCCGAGCCCAACGGCACGTCCGGCAGCAAGCAGCAGTCGCCCGGCTCGACCGGCGCGCTGGCCAACGCCAACAAGGACGGCATCGCCACCGACCCGCAGGGCGTGGCCGAGCAGTCCAAGGGCAACGGCTCGGTCAAGTCGTCACCCGGTACGGTGGGCGCCGCGCCCGGCGCCGACGTGCCCTCGTCCAATCCCCATCACTGATCGGCCGGTTCGGACGAACTCATCCAAGCCCGGCGCCCGCGCGGCGCCGGACTAATCCTCATTTGGGGGCTGAGACATCCATTCCAGGCGCCGCGGCACCGCCCGGCAGCGGCACTTTGGCGATACCCATAGAATGCGTGGGTGGCGTTGCGAGCGGAGGGTGTGGTCCGCTATTATGTGCATGCAATGAACGATACCCCTCCACCCGACAAACGAAAGCCGAGGCGGTTTAGCCGGCAATCAGCTGGCCCGGTGGTGGGCTTCATGACGAGCGCGAACTTTGGCAGCGTCACACGCCATGCTTCTCGCAAGACGGAACTGCCACCGGCGGAACAACCAGGGCCGCAGCTGCCGCCAGAGCAGACAGGCGCTGCTCTTATCGCTGTTATGCAGGCAAGACCGCACCGCGAGATCTAGCTTGAAATTCCGCGCGGTCCCATGCCGGTGCGCTCAATCGAGTTGTGATCGGCTGGCTGCTTGATACCAATGTGCTGAGCGAGCTGGGCAGACCGCAGCCGAACGCGCGCGTCGTCGCCTTCATCGCGGCACAGCCACTCAGCCAGCTTTTCACCAGCACGGTCGTATTGGCCGAAATCAGCTGCGGCATCGTCATGCAAGCCGATCCTGTAAAGAAAGCCAACTTGCAGCAGTGGCTGGATCAGGCGTTGCGGCCGAGGCTGGCAGGCAAGATACTGGAAGTCACTGAAGCGGTTATGCTGAGATGGTGCCTACTGCATCAGGCCGGCCGCAAGGCGGGCCATACTTATTCGCGGCCGGACCTCATTATTGCTGCAACGGCTCTGGAGCATGGCCTGACGGTTGTGACGCGCAATGTGAACGATTTCCAGCACACCGGAACGGTATTGCTTAATCCCTGGCTATGACGATGCCCTACAAGGACCGACCGGAAGGCAAGTGAGCGCGGCCGTGTCCGGGCTGCGCGGGCAGGTGGACGGGAGCGGCGAAGATATAATCGTATCTCCGTCCGCGCACGGCGAGGTGGTCGACCGTCACCGCGTCAGGCGACGGCCGGGACTGGATCATGGCGCGCCGCGACGGCGCCGGCCGGCTGATCGAGCATCACAGCTTCGAGGCAATACCCTGTCGGCGATGCGCTACTTGGCGCCCGCTTTGTCCGGCGCCGTGCCGTCGTCGCGCGCGGCGTGGGGCGACATCGCCTCCGGGTTCTTCGACATCGTCGCGGGCTCGCTCGGCAAGCCGACGGAGGGGTCGTCGGCGGTCGGCTGCTTCGGGGTCTGCTCGCTGCCCGCGGTCGACGCGTCCTGAGCCGATGCGGTCCGCAGCGTCATGCCCGGGGCAGGGGTCAGGGCCGCAGCGAGAAGCAGCGTGGCCGCCAAGCGGTTCGATGATACCTTGACCATGAAAGAACTCCCTCTCGGCAATCGGCTCGAAGTCTCTCGGTTCGTAGCCGGATCGGCCAGTGGCGGCGACCGTTGTAATTTCGCAATAGCCATGGAACTTTTCCGGCAGCGGGTCGGCGTGGCGCTTCCCGTTAGAAGAATTTTCACGCTATCTTGAACGACGACGGCGAACGATTCGCGAAGCGACTTCTCATGTGAAAGATTGCGCCATGGCGGCAGGCTCCCAGTCCGACAACTTCATGATGCGTCGGCTCGTCCGTGACGCCTTGGCGACCCGCCCCGGTGCTGCGGCCCGCGCGGACTACGGCGTGGAGCGCGAGCCGGCGGCCGGGTCCAGGATCGAGGAGGACGTCGCCGACTCCATCCGCGCGATCGAACGCGTCGTCGAGAACTTCGGCGCGCTGAAGGAGAACTTCCACTTCTACAAGGACATGGTCGTCGACCTCAAGGGCAAGCTCGAGGACGAGAAGCTGCAGCGCGACGAACTGCAGCGCGAGGTCGCCGGCATGGACCGCGCCCTGAAGGCGGAACGCGAGCGCGCCACCCGCGCCGAGAATACCGCCAAGGCGTCCGACGCCACCGTGCGCGACCTCGAGCACCAGCTCGCCACCCTGCAGGGGCAGACCGAGCGGCTGGTCAAGGCGATCTCCCTGCTCGTGTCGGCCGAGATCGACATGCGCGGCGACGACCTCGACGGCTCGCTGCGCCTGGTGTCGTAGGGGTTCATTCGACGGTGGGTTCGAAGGGCGGCACGCCGGCGGGTGTGCCGCCCTTTCGCATTTTGCCGCTGCGCCGATCGTTCGCCTCTCCTCCCCGCGCAACGCTTCCTTCGACGACGCGTCGGAGCGCAGCATCGGCGGCAACCCGCCCGGCAGCTGCGGCGGCGGCCCCGCGGATCGCGGTGGAGGGATGGGCGGCGCTGATCTTGCGACGCCGCCGCGCCGGCCATAGATGGGCTGCGCCGGCACCCGGCCATCCCGACCAAGGTCCTCCATGCCCGATCCCGCCCTGCCGAGCTGGCATGCCACCACCATCGTGATGGTGCGCAAGGCCGGCCGCACGGTGATCGCCGGCGACGGCCAGGTGTCGTTCGGGCAGACCGTGATCAAGAGCAACGCCCGCAAGGTGCGCCGCCTCGCCAAGGGCGACGTGATCGGCGGCTTCGCCGGCGCCACCGCCGACGCCTTCACCCTGTTCGAGCGGCTGGAGGCCAAGCTGGAGCAGTACCCCGGCCAGCTGATGCGCGCCTGCGTCGAACTGGCCAAGGATTGGCGCACCGACCGCTACCTGCGCCGCCTGGAGGCGATGATGCTGGTGGCCGACGCCAGGATAGGGCTGGTGCTGACCGGCAACGGCGACGTGCTGGAGCCGGAAACCGGCGAGCACGGCTCGATGATGGCGATCGGCTCGGGCGGCAACTTCGCGCTCGCCGCCGGCCGGGCGCTGCTGCCCTACGAGGACGACCCCGAGGCGATCGCCCGCCGCGCGCTGACCATCGCCGGCGAGATCTGCGTCTACACCAACGGCAACATCGTGGTCGAAAGCGTCGCGGCGTGACGGGCGCCTGCCGCCGATGATCTCCGACCGCGCCCTCGACGCCGCGCTCGCGGAGAAGGTCCTCACCCCGGACCAGCTTGGCCGCCTGCGCCTCATCGAGGCGGGTCTCGTGCGCGAGGCCGGGCCGGCCGTCGACGACGAGCGGCTGCGCTTCGTGTCCGGCTTCGCCGACGTCTTCGTCACGATCGGCATCCTGCTCTTCGTCGGCGCCCTCTTCGTCATCATGGGCGCGACCGGCTCGACGCCGGCGCTCGCCGGCATCGCCGCCTCGACTTGGCTCCTCGCCGAGGTCTTTTCGCTGAAGCGGCGGATGGCGCTGCCCTCGATCGTGCTGCTGGTGCTGTTCGCGGCGTCCGTGTTCGTGCTGTCGCTGCAGGTGTTCACGGCATGGTTGCCGGCGACGCACGGGCTGCCGGCGCGGCTGTTCTTCCTGCCGACCGAGAACGCCGCCGCACTGGCGCTCGCCGCGATCGTCACGGTGGCGCTGGCGGCGATGCACTACGTCCGCTTCCGCGTGCCGGTCACGGTCGCCGCCGGCGCGCTGGCGCTGTGCCTCGTGGCGCTGGGCTGCGTCGCCGCGGCGGTGCCGAACCTGTCCGACGCCGCCGTCAACGCCGTGCTTCTCCTCTGCGGGCTGGGGGTGTTCGCCCTGGCGATGCGCTTCGACACGTCCGACCCGGAGCGGGTGACGCGGCGCACCGACATCGCCTTCTGGCTGCACCTGCTGGCAGCGCCCCTCATCGTGCATCCGCTGATCGCCGGCATCCTGAGCGGTGCCGGTCAAGACCTGTACGCGGGCATGCTCTATACGTCCGCCCCCGGCGTCTCCCATGCCGCCGCGCGGGGGCTGTCGATCGGCTCCGCCGTCGCCATCCTCTGGGTGTTCGTGATCTTCGGCCTCGTCGCCTTGGCGATCGACCGCCGCGCCATCCTCGTCTCCGGTCTCCTCTACGCCGGCCTCGCCTTCGGCACCTTGGTCAGGACGCTCGGCCAGACGAGCTACGTCGTGCCGACCGTGCTGCTGGCGCTCGGCGCCCTGATCCTCCTCGTCTCCGCCGGCTGGCATCCGCTGCGCCGCGCCATCCTGCGCCGCCTGCCCCTCGCCCTCGCCCGCCGGCTGCCCCACCCGATGCTGGTCACGCCCTGATGTCCGCCACCAACGACTTCTCCCCCCGCGAGATCGTCTCCGAGCTCGACCGCTTCATCGTCGGCCAGCGCGACGCTAAGCGCGCCGTCGCCATCGCCCTGCGCAACCGCTGGCGCCGCTTGCAGCTCGAAGGGGCGATGCGCGAGGAGGTGCTGCCAAAGAACATCCTGATGATCGGCCCGACCGGCTGCGGCAAGACGGAGATCTCGCGCCGCCTGGCGAAGCTCGCCAACGCGCCCTTCCTCAAGGTCGAGGCGACGAAGTTCACGGAAGTGGGCTACGTCGGCCGCGACGTCGAGCAGATCGTGCGCGACCTCGTCGAGACGGCGATCACCATGGTCAAGGAGGGCAAGCGCAAGGCGCTCTCGGCCCGCGCCGAACTCGCCGCCGAGGAGCGGATGCTGAACGCGCTCGTCGGCGCCACCGCTTCGCCGGCGACGCGCGACAGCTTCCGCCGCAGGCTGCGCGCCGGCGAACTCGACGACAAGGAGGTCGAGATCGAGCTGCAGCAGGCCTCAAGCGGCATGGCGATGTTCGAGATGCCCAACATGCCCGGCGCCTCGATCGGCGCGATCAACATCGGCGACCTGCTGGGGCGCGGCAAGCAGGCGAAGCCGAAGCGCCTGCTGGTACGCGAGGCCCACGCCCCCCTCCTCGCCGAGGAGACGGAGAAGCTGATGGACCAGGACCAGGTGGTTCAGGAGGCGATCCGCCACGTCGAGGAGAACGGCATCGTCTTTCTCGACGAGATCGACAAAATCTGCGCCCGCGAGCATCGCGGCGGCGCCGACGTGTCGCGCGAGGGCGTGCAGCGCGACCTGCTGCCGCTCATCGAGGGCACCACGGTGACGACCAAGCACGGCGCGGTGAAGACCGACCACGTGCTGTTCATCGCGTCGGGCGCCTTCCACGTCTCGAAGCCCTCCGACCTCCTGCCGGAGCTGCAGGGCCGGCTGCCGATCCGCGTCGAGCTGCAGCCCTTGGACGAGGACGACTTCCGCCGCATCCTCACCGAGACCGAGGCGAGCCTGCTCAAGCAGTACGCCGCGCTGATGGCGACCGAGGGGGTGAAGCTGGAGTTCACGCCGGGCGCGGTCGACGCGCTGGCCAAGGTGGCGGTGCAGGTGAATTCATCCGTCGAGAACATCGGCGCGCGCCGCCTGCAGACGGTGATGGAGCGGGTGCTGGACGACGTCTCCTTCACCGCCTCCGACCGCGGCGGCGAGACGGTGGTCGTCGACGAGGGCTTCGTCGAGGCGCACATCGGCGACCTCGCCCGCAACGCCGACCTCAGCCGCTTCGTGCTGTAGGGGTCTGCAGCCGGCGAGCGGGACTTCAAAGAAGGAACACGGCCCCGAACGGCATCACGAGCACCGACGGGGGTGGTCAGACGCTCCGGCTCGGGCTACCATCGTCCTGTCGCGAAAAACGGCAGCCGAAGACCCGCAGTCTCATCGTCACGGGTCACGACCGTCTGCCGAATATACGCCGGCCCCGCGCGAGCTGGGTTCGGCCAGCGCCTCCAAAATCGATTGTCCGACGCGTCGTCGGGCAGATGCCGGCATCGATCGATGCCGGCGCGAGGGGAGCGCCGCATGGACACCAGGATACACACGGGGATCACGATCATCGGGGCGGGGCTCGGCGGCCTCGTGCTGGCGCGCGTGCTGCACGCCAACGGCGTCGCCGCGACGATCTACGAGGCCGAGGCCGGCGCGGACGCGCGGACGCAGGGCGGCCTGCTCGACATCCACGGGCACACAGGCCAGCGCTCGTTGCGGGAGGCGGGGCTGACGAGCGCCTTCCGGGCGATTGCCCTTCCCGGCGAGGACGCGAAGCGGATCGTGGACCGGGACGGCACCGTTCTGTTCGACCAGCCCGGCGATCCCGCCTCCGACCGGCCCGAGGTCGACCGCGGGGCGTTGCGGGCCATGCTGATCGGCTCGCTCCCCGCCGGATCCATCCGCTGGGGGTGCAAGGTCGCGGCGGTCACCGTCGGCCCCCGCGGCCACGAGATCGCCTTCGCCGACGGCGAGACGGTCGCCGCTGACCTGGTGGTGGGCGCGGACGGCGCCTGGTCGAAGGTCCGGCAGCTCCTCTCCGAGATTAAGCCCGCCTATACCGGCACCTGCTTTATCGAGGTCGCGCTGCTCGACGGCGGGGCAGGTCGCGCGGCATTGATCAGTGCAATCGGCACGGGCACGCTGATGGCGGTGGCGCCGGGCAGGGGCATCATGGTGCACCGCTACGCGGACGGGACGGCGCGTGGCTATGCGGCGCTCAGCGGGCCCGAGGCGTGGGCGCGCTCCATCGGCCTCGCCGACAGAGGCGCCGGCCTTGCGCAGATGGCGCGGGCGTTTGAGGGGTGGGCGCCGGCGCTCACCGCCTTCATCACGGAGAGCCAGACAGATCCCCTGCCCCGCCCGATCCACGCCTTGCCGGTCGGGATGCGGTGGGACAGGGAGCCGGGCATGACCCTGGTCGGCGACGCCGCGCATCTGATGTCGCCCTTCGCCGGCGAAGGAGCCAATCTGGCGATGGTTGACGGCGCCGAGCTGGCGGGGGCAATCCTTCGCCATCCCGGCGATGTCGAGGCCGCGCTTGCAGCCTACGAGCGGGAGATGTTCGTTCGCAGCGCCGCGATCGCCGACGCCTCGGCCCGGAACCTCGCCAGCTTTTTCGGCGACGAGGCTCCCTGGAGCGTGGTCAGGCTGTTCGATCGCGTCGGGCAGGCGAGGGCGTGACCGAGGATCGGGTCGCCGATGCGGAGCCCGCCCGCTTGCCTCCCTGGCGCGCCGGGGCCACATCACTGTTGCCCGGCTCGCGGGCTTCGAGGACCGATTCCATGCCAGCCCCCGGCAGCCGCCTTTACGACGACTTCTCCCGCCTGATGAGCGATGCCTCGGGCTTGGCGGGAGGCTTGCGCCGCGAGGTCGAGACGCTGGTGCGCGGCCAGGTCGAGCGCCTGCTCGCGGCGATGGACGTCGTCTCGCGCGACGAGCACGAGGCGGTGAAGGCGATGGCGGCGATGGCGCGCGACGAGAACGATCGGCTGGAGCGCCGCATCCGGGCGCTGGAGGAGAAGCTCGGAGTGGCGCCGACCCCGCCGCCGGGGATGGACGGGCTGGCGATCTAGCCGTCGCGGGCAGTCCTTCGCGGGCGGTGCCCCGGCACTTTGCATCGAGCGGCGATCCCGTTTATCAGAGCTTTTCGTAGAAGCTTGACGGAGCGGCGCGTGGGTAGGCGCATACTTGTGACGGGGGGCGCCGGCTTCCTCGGCTCCCATCTCTGCGCCAGCC
>CALMRL010000209.1 GCA_937873345.1 uncultured Beijerinckiaceae bacterium
CGCCGGCACCAGCCGCTCGCTCCGCAAGGCCTCCTGCGCGCCCGACAGGCCGCTCTCGCCGTACTCCGCGTCCTCGTTGACCGCCCAGGTGTCGAAGACGATGCGGCCGGCGACGATGTTCTTCGCCGTCAGCATGCCGGTCATCATCGCGTGGTCCTGGTTGTTGTACTTGTGCATGCCGTTGCGCCCGACGAGGTGCAGGCCGGGATAGCGCAGCGCCAGCTCGCGACGGATCACCGCGACGTTCTCGGCGTAGGTCTCGTCGTAGACGGGATAGGCCTTGGCCTGGCGCACCACGCAGCTGTCGGTGATGTCGGCGGGGTCCATCAGGCCGATGCGGGCGATCTCGGAGGTGCCGAGCGCGACGAGCTCACTGTCCTTCGCCGCCCACAGCCCGTCGCCCTCGAAGCAGAAGTACTCGAGCCCGAGGCAGGTCGACACGCCGTCGGGGATCATGTCGGGCGACCAGGAGCGGAAGTTCTGCACCCGGCCGACCTTCACGGCCGGATCGTGGATGTACACCCAGTTGTCGGGCAGCTCGTGGCGCGATCGGCCGATCAGCACCACGGTGAGGAAGTCGCGGTACTTCAAGGAGCGCGCCTGGAACAGCGAGAGCGGCTTGGGCTCGACGCGGTTCATCAACTCGCGCACGGGGGCGGAGGAGACGACGTGGCGCGCGCGGTAGGTCCGCCGCTGGCCCGAGCCGGTGACGGCGGTGACGGTCCACAGCCCCGTCGCCTCGTCGAGGGCGAGGCTCTCCATCGCGGTGTCCATACTGAGCGTGCCGCCCATCGCCCTGATCTTGGCGGCGGCGGCGTCCCACATCATGCCGGGACCGCGGCGGGGATAGCGAAAGCTCTCGATCAGCGTCTTCGCGGCCGCGCCGCCGCCCTTGGCCCTGCCGAGCCCGAGCGAGCGGCGCAGCCCGTCGGTGATCGCGCCCATCAGGCTCAGGCCCTTGATGCGCTGCGCCGCCCAATCCGCGGAGATCTCGTCGCAGCCCATGCCCCACACCTTCTCGGTGTAGGTCTTGAAGAAGATCGTGAAGAGCCGCTCGCCGAACTGGTTGCGCACCCACTGGTGGAAGGTCTTGGGGTCGCGCACCGGCCGCGCCCGCGCGTAGAGGTAGGACGCGACGCAGGCGACGCTCTCGATGAGGCCAAGGTTGCCCAGCGCCTCGAAGGCCCTGAGGGGGTAGGCGTAGAACTTGCCCTTGTAGAAGATGCGCGACAGCCGCGGCCGGTCGATGAAATCGTCCGGCAGGATCTCGTTCCAAAGGTCGACCATCTCGCGCGACTTCGAGAAGAAGCGGTGGCCGCCGATGTCGAACAGGAAGCCCTTGTAATCCACCGTGCGGCTGATGCCGCCGACGTAGGTGGGGTCGCGCTCGATGACGTGGACCGACCGCCCGGTCCCCTCGGCCTCGAAGACCTTGCACAGCTCGTAGGCGGTGGTCAGGCCGGCCGGGCCGGCGCCGATGACCAGCGCGTCATGGACGCCGTCGTCGCAGATGGAGGCGTCGGTCGGGGAGCCGTCGGTGAAGGAGGCGTCGTGGGTCACCGGGGTCTCCGAGCGGCGCGTGGCGTGCCCGGACGATGCGCTTCGATTGGTTAAGGGCGGTTTAGCGCGACGCTGACCCAGCGTCGGACGACCGGCTGCCCCGGATGCTCAGAGCACCTCGACGCGGTAGTTCTCGACCACGGTGTTGGCGAGCAGCCTTTCGCAGGCCTCCTTGAGCGTCGCCTCGGCATCGACGCCGTCGGCGACCTCGATCTCGAACAGCTTGCCCTGGCGCACGCCGTCGATGCCGGCGACGCCGAGCCCACGCAGCGCCCCCTCGATCGCCTTGCCCTGCGGGTCGAGGACGCCGGACTTGAGGGTGACGGTGACGCGCGCCTTCATCCGCGATGCTTTTCCCTTGGCCAAACAGATGGTCAACGCCTGTAGCGTGCTTCGCCAAGCCGCGCCAGCCGCCTCACTCGAAGCGATTCGCCAGCGTGCCGATGTCGTCCACCACCACCTCCACCGTCGCCCCCTTGGGGATCGGGCCGGCGCCGAGCGAGGTGCCGCAGGCGATGATGTCGCCGGGCTCCAGCGTCATGCCCTGCGACAGCATCGAGACGAGCCGCGCAGGGGGCATCATCATGTCGGCGAGGGGGTAGCTCTGCCGCTCGCGGCCGTTGACCAGCGTGCGCAGCGTCGCCGTGGCAAGGTCGAGGTCGGTGGCGATCACCGGACCGAAGGGGCAGAAGCCGTCGAAGCCTTTCGATCGCGTCCACTGCGCGAAGCTGTCGTCGGCCTTGAGGATGGCGAGCGCGGTGACGTCGTTGAGGCAGGTGTAGCCGAAGATGTGCGCCGCCGCCTCGTCCTCGCCGACGTCGCGCGCGCGCCGGCCGATCACCACGCCGAGCTCGCCCTCGTAGAGCACGCGCCCGGCGGCTTCGGGAAGAGCGATCGCAGCGCCGCTCGGGGCGTAGCTGTTCGGCGGCTTGATGAAGATCAGCGGCGCGGCGGGCACGGCCAACCCCTGTTTCTCCGCCACCGCGTGGAAGTTGTTCCACAGGGCGATGATCTTGGAGGGGCGGCAGGGCAGGGCGATCGTGACGTCGGCCAGGGCGACGCGTTCGCCGGTGGGCGAGGGCTCGGCGAACAGGTCGCCGGCGCAGACCTCGATGGTGTCGCCGTCGAGACGGCCGAAGCCCTGCCCGCCATGCTGCCCTTGGCGGGTGAAGCCGATCCAACGCGTCATCGGCTCAGGTCATCAGGAAGCTGTCGGCGATGGCGCGGCGGCGCATCGGCTTCAGCACGAACAGGGCGAGCGCGGCGGCGGCCGCGTTGAGGCCGACGGTGACCAGGAACACGGACTCCCAGCCGTGCGTGCGGGCGAGGATGCTGGCGAGCGGCACCAGCAATGCCGCGCAGCCCTTGGCGGTGTAGAGCACGCCGGCGTTGGTCGCGGCGTGGCGCGGCCCGAAGGTGTCGCCGGCGGTGGCGGGGAACAGCGAGTAGATTTCGCCGAACACCAGGAAGTAGAAGGCCGAGGCGAGCACGAAGACGACCGGCTCGCGGCCGTAAAGGGCGAGCAGCAGCAGCATGGCGGCCCCCGTGCCGAAGGCCAGCCCCATGGTGTTCTCCCGGCCGATGCGGTCCGACAGCAGGCCGAACAGCGGCCGTCCGAACCCGTCGAGGATGCGGTCGAGCGACAGGGCGAAGGTCAGCGCCGCGGCGGTCAGGCCGGCGATCGACACGGGCGTCTTGCTGATGCCGTAGTCGGCGGCGATCGGTGCGAGCTGCGCCGCGGTCATCAGCCCGCCCGAGGCGACCATCACGAAGATGAGGTAGAGCAGCCAGAAGACCGGCTTGCGGACCATCTTCCCCGGCTTGATCGAGCGCTTGGCCTGCGGGATCGACAGGCGCTTGGGGATCGGAGGATGGAGGATCGTCGGCGCGTGCAGGAACAGGGCGGTCACCGCCACCACCGCGCCCTGGCCGATGCCGAAGGTGAGAAAGGCGCGCTGGTAGCCGCTCGCGGCGATCATGTTGCCGATCGGGATGACGGTGAGCGCCGCGCCGGCGCCGAAGCCGGCGGCGGTGGCGCCGGCGGCGTGGCCGCGCCTGTCGGGAAACCATTTCAGCGCGTTGCCGACGCAGGTGCCGTAGATCGCCGCCGCGCCGAAGCCGCCGACCACCGCGGCGAGGTAGAGCACGCCGAGGCTCGTCGCGACCGAATTCAGCACCCAGGAGGCGGTGATCAGCGCGGCGCCGACGAGCACGGTCGGGCGCGGCCCGAAACGGTCGGTGAACCAGGCCTTCACCGGCACCATCCAGGTCTCGGTGAGCACGAAGATGGTGAAGGCGAACTGGATCGAGGCGCGCTCCCAGCCCTGCGCCTTGCTGATGGGGTCGACGAACAGCGTCCAGCCGTACTGCAGGTTGGCGATCATCGCCATGCACAGCACGCCGGCGCCGAGCTGGACCCAGCGCGCGGCGCCTTCCAATCCGGCAAGCGCGGGCCGGGGCGCGGCGGCGGCCGGCGGGTCGACGGCAGGCATGACCAAGGCGGCGTTCCCTAAATCGTTGCTTCGCGGGTCCTTGCCCCCTTTGCAGGAGAGCGACGATAGCAGGTTGCCCGGCGCTGGCTATGCCGCTGAAGGGGCGGAAGCCCTCTCTGCACGCGGAGAAGTCCTGCGGCGGTGGCTAGGACAACCGAGCCTCGAAACGCTGAGCCTCGGAAAAAGGGGGCCGGGTGCTTTCGGGCTTGGCCTCGGATCAAATCGAGATCGCGGCAGACGCCTACTGCACCAGCTTCGGCCCGCTCGCGCGGGGCGCCTCGCTTTCCGGCATGATGCCGAGCCGGCGCGCCACCTCGGAGTAGGCCTCGACCAACCCGCCCATGTCGCGGCGGAAGCGGTCCTTGTCGAGCTTGTCGTTCGACTTGATGTCCCATAGCCGGCAGGAGTCCGGGCTGATCTCGTCGGCGACGACGATGCGCATCATCTCGCCCTCCCACAATCGCCCCGTCTCCATCTTGAAGTCGACGAGCCGGATGCCGACGCCGAGGAAAAGGCCGGACAGGAAGTCGTTGACGCGGATCGCCAGCGCCATGATGTCGTCGATCTCCTGCGGCGACGCCCAGCCGAAGGCGGTCACGTGCTCTTCCGACACCATCGGGGCGTTCAGCGCATCGTTCTTGTAGTAGAACTCGATGATCGAGCGCGGCAGCTGCGTGCCCTCCTCGATGCCCAGCCTCGTCGCCAGCGAGCCGGCGGCGACGTTGCGCACCACGACCTCCAACGGCACGATCTCGACCTCGCGGATCAGCTGCTCGCGCATGTTCAGCCGGCGGATGAAATGCGTCGGCACGCCGATGTCGTTGAGGTTCTGGAAGATGAACTCGCTGATCCGGTTGTTCAGCACGCCCTTGCCGTCGATCACCTCGTGCTTCTTGGCGTTGAAGGCGGTGGCGTCGTCCTTGAAGTGCTGGATCAGCGTGCCCGGCTCCGGGCCCTCGTAGAGCACCTTGGCCTTGCCTTCATAGATGCGGCGGCGGCGGTTCATGGGGATCAACCGTGGCTTGAGATGGTCCATGGGTGCCGTGGCTCCTTCAAAGACCCGGGCGCCACGCCGGCGGCCCGCCTCGGCTCTTCGCCGGGATGGGAACGACGGGCGGCATCCAAGGCGCGCGAATGCTGGGCTGCGCGTATGTTGCCGCGGTGCAATGGCTCCGTAGCCGGTTCCGGCGGGGGTTACAACCTTGGCCGGAGGAGGGCGGCGGCATCCTGGCTTGAGCTTTGCCGCCGGAGACCGGCCACGGGAGACCGGCGGGTTGACGGTCTGGCAAGGCGTCGGCTTCAAGCTTTCCCGCGATGAGCGATGCAGCCGCCCCGTCCCTGGCCTTTCCCCCGGCCGCGCCCGACTTCGCCGCCGCGGCGCAGGACTGGCTGGGCACCATCGGCAGCGAGCGCCGGCTGTCGCCGCTCAGCCTCGACGCCTACAGCAGGGACCTCCGGCAGTTCGTGCGCTTCCTCGCCGACTACCGGGGCGAGGCACCGAACCTCGCCACGATCGACGCGCTCGCGGCTGCCGACGTGCGCGCCTTCATGGCCCGCCGCCGGCAGGACGGCGCCGGCAGCCGCACGCTGCTGCGCCAGCTCGCCGGCATCCGCTCCTTCGCCCGCTTCTGCGAGCGAGAGGGGCTGGCGAAGACGGCGGCGCTCGGCGCCGTGCGCTCGCCGAAGCTGCCACGCACCCTGCCCAAGGCGATCTCGCCGAAGCTGGCCAGGGAGGTCGCCGGCGGCGACGGCTTCGCCGGCGAGGCGCGGCACCCCTGGATAGCCGCCCGCGACAC
>CALMRL010000210.1 GCA_937873345.1 uncultured Beijerinckiaceae bacterium
GTCATCGGCCGGGATGGCGTCACCGCCGGCCGCCTGACCGGCCGTGTCCTGCGACATGCTGCGTTCTCTCGGCACCCGCGCGGGGATCCACCCGGGCGGTCCGGCGCAGCTATAACCGGATCGGCGGGGAAGGAGAAGCTGCGAGGGATGGACCGTCTCTTCTCGGAAAGGAGCGAGGCGTCGCGCGGCGATCCGCCCGCACCCGACCACCATGTTCTCGCCGCCTCCCCACCGCTATGCTACGGTGCGGATGGAGGCGGGGCTGATTTGGCGGATCACGGGCAACCTGCGGATCAAGAACAATCCGATGCTTCATCGGGCGGTGCGGTCGGCGCTCCAGCGCAGGCCAAGGTCGCCGGCAGGCCCGGCCCTCGCAAGGGGCCGGATGCCCGCAAGGGCCGCGGACCGGGCAACTCCGCGGCGCAGGCCGCGGCCGAGAAGGCCGAGGCCGAGCGCCATCCCGGTCTGCAAGCGCGGGTCGCCGCCGCGCTGATCCTGCGCGACATCGTCGCCAAGGGCCACGCGATCGAGGAGCGCTTCTCCGCCGCCGCCGTGCCGAACCGGCTCGGGCCGCTCGACGGGCGCGACCGCGCGCTGGTCCGCTCGATCGTCACGGCGTCGCTGCGCCGCTTCGGCACGCTACGCGGCGCCATCGCGGCACGGCTGGAGCAGGGCCTGCCGCGGCAGGCGCCGGACTTCGAATGGACGCTGATCGTCGCGGCGGCGCAGATCCTGCTGCTCGACGTGCCCGACCATGCCGCCGTGGACCTCGCCGTGCGCGCCGTGCGGCTGGAGCGCAAGAACGCTCCCTTCGCGCCGCTGGCCAACGCCGTGCTGCGCGCCATCGCCCGCTCACGCGAGGAGATCCTCGCCGGTTCCGACCCGCTCGACCATGACGTGCCGGCTTGGCTGGCAACGCGATGGCGCAAGCATTACGGCGAGGCCGCCGCGCGCGCCATCGCCGCCGCGGTGCGCCGCGAGCCGACGCTCGACATCACGGTGAAGGGCGATGCCGCCGGCTGGGC
>CALMRL010000211.1:0-7267 GCA_937873345.1 uncultured Beijerinckiaceae bacterium
GTTCGAGCTGGAGTTGAAGCGCGCCAGATCGAGGACGGGCCCTCGCCCGCCGCGCTTCAACTCCAGCTCGAACTCGGAAACGGGCAGGCTTGCCTCGCCGGCGTGGATGTCGCCGCTGTCGAGCGCCGCCTCGATCTCGGCTCCCGCAAAGTGGAGCGGCAGGATGGTGCGGGTGACATCGACCGTGAAGCGAGGCGCCAAAGCCTCGGGCAGGGCGCCTGCGAAGACGGGCCTCAGCGGGGTGCGGCGCAGCCAGGCGATATCGGGGCTGGCGCCGCCGCCTTCGCACTGCCACTCCGCCCGATCGATCCGCGAGGCGCCAGCGCTCTTCAGCGTCTGCACGACGTCCAAGCCGGAGCGGCGCACCCTGAGCGAGATCATCCGCTCGCGCAGCGCCGCCTCGGGCGTGTCGAAGTAGGTGGAGGCGAGGCGCTTGATCTCGCGCCGTGGCAGGGCGGGGCGCAGCAGGGGATGCGCCACCAGCCGCTCGGCCGATCCGGGCGGCATGTCGAACTTCAGCTCGTATTCCCGGTCTCGCGCCACGCCGTCCTCCTCATCGAAGGAAAATGGATGCTGCGCGCAATCTGACCAGTCCCTTGGATGAACCCGCACTTCTCCCCTCTCCCGGCAAGAGAGGGGAGGAGTGCGGCGGCGCCTGCGCGCTCAGATGTTGGATGTCGTGGGCGGTCGCTGTTCGCCGACGAGGAATGCCGCGTCCACCGCCAGCTGCATGCCTGTCACGAGCGCGTTGGTCTGGTTCGCCATGCCGACGACGATCAGGAACTCGCCGTGCTGCTCGGGGGTCAGCCCCTTCGCCCGCGCCGCGGCGGTGTGGGAGTGAATGCAGTAGGAGCAGCCGTTGGCGATCGACACCGCGACGTAGACGAGCTCCTTGGTGAGGGGATCGAGGTGGCCCTCGCCCATCACCGCTTTCAGCGCGCTCCAGGTGCGCTCCAGCAGGGCCGGGTTGTTGGCGAGGCCGCGCCAGAAGTTGTTGACGACGTCGTTGCCGCGCGTCGCCCGGATGTCGGCGAAGACGGCGCGGACCCGTGGGTCGGCCTCGTCGGCCAGCTCGATGGTCGCCATGGTGTCCCCTTCAGCCCTGCCGGCAGTCGAGCAGCGCCTGCAGCCCGTCGATCGTCACGTAGGGCTCGGAAAATCCCCGACCGGCGAGCTGCGCGAAGGGGCGATCCGGCTCGCCGAGGTTCGACACCACCGCCCTGGCGCCGGAAAAGTCCTCGTTCGCGAGGTAAAGGCTCGGCGTCGCCACCACCGCCAACCCGGCGGCGATGGCGGCGCGCGTGCCGTTGGTGGAGTCCTCGAAGGCAACGGCGTGGGCCGGGCCGACGCCGAGCGCGTCGAGCGCCTCGAAGTACACGTCGGGGTGCGGCTTCTTGTGAGCGACGACGTCGCCGGCGGCGATGGCGAACCAGCTCGGCGCCTCCTCGCCCAATGTCGAGCGCAGCAGCGCCTTGACGTTCAGCGGCGTCGAAGTGGTGGCGATGGCGAGCTTGATGCCGCGCTCCTGCGCCTCGTAGACGAGGCGCTCGACGCCGGGCCTCAGCTTCAGCGCGCCGCGGCCGAGCAGGTCGAGGTAGGATCGCGTCTTGGTCTTGTGCAACTGCGGCAGGCGGTCGAGCACGGCACGCTCGGCCGGGCGGTGCGCCTCGACGTAGCGGATCATACGCTCCTTGCCGCCGGTGGTCTGCAGCAGCTCGGCGTAGAGTTCCGGGTTCCAGTGCCAGTCGAGCTTGAACTGCTGGAAGGTCAGGTTGAACGACTGGCGGTGCAGCTCCTCGGTCTCGGCCAGCGTGCCGTCGACGTCGAAGATCAGGGCCTGCAGCTGCACGCGGAGGCTCCTTGACTAGATCAGCCGTCGACGGCGCTCGACGAGCTTCATGATGAAGGGGGTGAGGATCAGCTGCATCGCGAGGTCGAGCTTGGCGCCGGGGATGACGATCGAGTTCGCCCGGCTCATGAAGCTGTCGTGCACCATCGAGAGGAGGTAGCGGAAGTCGATGCCGTGCGGGTTGGCGAAGCGGATGATCACCATCGATTCGTCGGCGGTGGGGATCCAGCGGGCGGCGAAGGGATTGGAGGTGTCCACCGTCGGCACCCGCTGGAAATTGATGTCGGTCTCGGTGAACTGCGGGCAGATGTAGCGGGCGTAATCCGGCATCCGGCCCAGGATCACGTCGATCACGGCCTCGGTGGAATAGCCGCGGATCAGGCGGTCGCGGGAGATCTTCTGGATCCACTCGAGGTTGATCACCGGCACCACGCCGATCTTCAGGTCGCCGTATTTCGCCGTGTTGATCTCGTCGGTGACGAGCGCGCCGTGCAGCCCCTCGTAGAGCAGCAGGTCGGACGCCTCCCGCGTGGTCTCCCAATCGGTGAAGGTGCCCGGCGCGACGCGGTAGCGCTCGGCCTCGACGATGTCGTGGACGTAGTGCCGCGTCGTCACCTCGCCGCTGCGGCCGTAGGCCTCGAACACCTCGATCAGCTTGTCGAGGAGGTTGGCCTCGGGGCCGAAGTGCGAGAACTCGCGATTGCCTGCCGCCGCCTGCTCGGCCGTGGCGTCGCGCATCGCGACGCGATCGTAGCGGTGGAAGGCGTCGCCTTCGATGAACTGCGCCCTGACCGTCTCGCGTCGGAAGATCGCCTCGAACGTCTGCCGCACCGAGGTGGTGCCCGAACCGGACGAGCCGGTGACGGAGATGATGGGGTGCTTGGCGGTCATCTTTCGGAGACGGCTCTGGCGGAAGGGCTGGGCGCCGGCTCAGCCCATCATCAGTCCGCGCGCCTTGAACAGCGGCGAGCGGTTGGCGATGAGCTTGGGGTCGGTGTGATAGCCGACGATGGTCTCGACGACCTGCGCTGAGCCGAACACCAGCGGGCAGCGCTGGTGCACGGCGGTCGGCACGATGTCGAGGATGCGCTTGGCGCCATCCGTCGCCTTGCCGCCGGCGTGCTCGACGAGGAAGGCGATCGGGCTCACCTCGTAGAGCAGGCGCAGGCGGCCGGCGCCGTAGCCCTTGCGCTGATCGCCGGGGTACAGGAACACGCCGCCGCGGGTGAAGATGCGGTAGGCATCGGCGACCATCGAGGCGACCCAGCGCATGTTGTGGTTGCGCGACAGCCGGCCGTCCTCGCCCTCCATCGCGTCGTCGATGAAGGCGCGCACCGCCGGGTCCCAGTGCCGGTAGTTCGAGGCGTTGATCGCGTATTCGTGGCTATCGGGCGCGATCGCCATCTCCTCCTTCAGCAGTGCGAACGCGTGGCTGCGAGGGTCGAGGATGAAGGCGGCGGTCGGGCCGCCGACGGACAGGATGAAGATGGTCTGCGGCCCGTAGACGACGAAGCCAGCGCCGCGCTGCGCGGAGCCGGGCTGCATGAAGTGCGCGGCGTCGTCGGCCGCGTCGGGAAGCGCGGGCAGGATCGAGAAGATCGTGCCGACGGAGACGTTGACGTCGATGTTGGACGAGCCGTCGAGAGGGTCGATCGCGACGACGAGCGGCGCGCCGGCGTTGAGGCGCTTGGGCTCGTCCAGCTCCTCCGAGACAAGCACCGCGACCGGCGCGTCGGCGAGCGCCTCGGTGAACAACCGGTCGGTGAGGAGGTCGAGCGCCTTCTGCACGTCGCCGCCGGCGTTGGCGTGGCCGGCCTCGGGGATCGCTCCGCCGTCGTGGGAGCTGCCGAGCGGACCCAGCGCGATCTGCTTCGCCGTCTCCGCCGCCGCCTTGGCGACCGCGCGCATCACCGCGGCGACGGGCGCCAGCGCGGCGTCTTTCGCGACCAGTGCGCGGAGATAGTCGTCGAGCCCGTTCCCCGTCATCGCCGTCCGTCCCATCCGCAATGCCGCTCCACCTGTGTCATCCGACGCATCGCGACGCAAGGCGCGCTTCCGGCGCGACCCCGTTGAGGCACCGGGAGAAACTCCCTAAGAGGCTGGGATGCGCCGCCTCACCCTCAAGCAGCTGCAGACCGTGCGCGCAGTCGCCGAGAGCGGCACCATCGCCACCGCCGCGGACATCCTGCGCGTCACCCCGGCGGCGCTCACCGCCCGCATCAAGCTCCTGGAAAGCGACGTCGGCCTCCCCTTCTTCGACCGCGCCGGCGGCCGCCTTCGCCTCACCGACGCGGGCCAGGAGGTGGTCGCCACCACCGTGCGGATGGACATGCTGCTGGTCGAGCTTGGCAACACGCTCGCCGCGCTGCGCGGCCGCCACGCCGGCCACGTCTCGCTCGGCGCGGTCTCCACCGCCAAGTACATCGCGCCGCGCCTGATCGCCGCCTTCTCGGCGCAGAACCCGCGCATCGAGTTCTCGCTCGTGATCGGCAACCGCCAGGAGACGATCCGGCAGCTGCGCGACTACGCCATCGACATGGTGCTGATGGGCCAGCCGCCCTCCGACTTCCCCGTGACGGCGCAGGCGGTCGGCTCGCACCCGCAGGTGGTGATCGCTTCGCCCACCCACCCGCTGGTCGGGCGATCCGGCCTCCCGAAGGCGGCTCTCGTCGGCGAGGACTTCATCCTGCGGGAAGAGGGCTCGGGCACCCGCACCCTGTTCGACGCCTTCTTCGGCGATCTCGCCTCGGCCCGCCCGCGCGTGAAGCTGGAGATCGGCTCCAACGAAACGATCAAGCAGGCCGTGATCGCCGGCCTGGGGCTCAGCCTGATCTCGGCGCATACCGTGGAGGTCGAGGTCGCCTCGGGCCTCCTCGCCGTACTCGACGTCGCGGGCATGCCGCTCATGCGCCAATGGTTCCTGGTGCGCCGCGAGAACTGGACGCCGACGCCGGTCGGCGAGGCGTTCTGGACCTTCGCGCTCGCCCATGCGGAGGGTCTGATGCCGGCGCTGAGCAGCCCGCGGGCGGGCTGAGCCCGTCCGCCCGGCTGTGACGAGGCGTGGCGATTGCCATGGCCTTCGCGCGTGTCATGCTCCCGATGGGGACGCTGCCGTATGAGGCAGCGGTGATTCGGCGGGGGCCGGAGCGCGCATCGCAGGGAGCTTGGACCGTGACGCGGGGCAATGGCCGCAAGGGCACCTTCATCGCCGTCGCCAACATGAAGGGCGGCGTCGGCAAGACCACCACGGTGGTCGGGCTGGCGGAGTTCCTGGCGCTGGAGCGCGGGGCGTCCGTGCTCGTGGTCGACCTCGACCAGCAGGCCAGCGCCTCGCTGTGCACGGTCGGCGACGCCATGCTGTCGCAGCTGATGCAGGGCGGGCGCACCGTGGACGCCTTTCTCAAGGCGCGCCTGATCGAGAACCGCGACGGCTCGCTGCCCTCGCGCATCCGCCGCAACAGCTGCAACCTCCTGCACGAGGGGCGGCCGGTGTTCACCAGCCTGCTGCCGTCGAGCCCGCAACTGCGCATCGTCGAGCGCGACCTGCTCGTCGAGCTGACGCGGCGGGGCCTGTCGTTTTCCGACATCGTCGCGACGCTGGCCGAGCTGTTCGCGCAGGATTTCGGCAGGCTGCGCGTCGACTTCGACTACGTGCTGTTCGACTGCGCGCCGGGCATCTCGCCGCTGACCGAGGTGGCGATCAACGCGAGCGACCTCGTGCTGATCCCGACCATCCCCGACCGGCTCTCCGCCTTCGGCCTCTACGCCTTCATGGAGAACATCGTCCGGCGCGGCGCCGCGCCCGATGCGCGGGAATTGAACACGAAGGTGCTGTTCACCCGCGTGCAGTCGGGCGTCGCGCAGCACGAGCACGTCCGCGCCTCGCTTCGGGCAAAGGGGCAGTTCGCCATCCTCGCGACCGAGATCGCCCAGAACGCCACGCTCGCCGCCGGCATCTTCCCCGACGACGCCCCGCTCGGCGCGCCGCCCGTCACGCCGACGGTGAAGCAGAAGTACGGCGCCGCGGCCGAGCAGTATCGCGCACTGGTCGCGGAGCTGGTGCCGGCCCAGGCAAAATAGAAGGTGGCTCGCGACGCCCGCGCCCCGAAACGCTGGACCTCGACAGAGCCCTTCGAGACGGGCAGAAGAGGAGGCGAGGTGTTCTCCAGCAAGTGTCCTCACGGGAGCGCTGCGCTATGCCCGAAATCATCCTCGGTCTGGCCGCGCTGCTGGCCGGCATCTACTTCCTGATCCGGCGGCTGCACGGCAGCGTCAGGACCGTGAAGCAGTTCGGCGAGGAGACGCAGGAGCTGCAGCACACCGCCGGCAGCCTCGGCTTCATGCTGTTCGGCTCCCATCTCGCCCGCGTCAGCGATCCCCGCCTCGCCGCGACCATCCTGATGCTGCAGCTGGTGCGGTCCGGCTCGCACGTCACGGCCGCCGAGAAGACACAGATCATGGAGCTGATGGACACGCCGCTCGGCATCAGCAACGTCGAGACGATCTTCACCCGCGCCTGGGGCTACACCGACGCCCGCCGCGCCTTCTCGCCCGTCGCCGACGAGCTGGTGCCGATGCTGCGCCGTCGCCTCGGCTCCGATGAGGCCGAGCAGCTCGTCGAGATGCTGCTCAGCGTGGCCAATGCCTATGGCGAGGCGAGCGAGCTGCAGCTCGCCGGTATCGCCCGGTTGCGCCGGAGGCTCGGCGCGAGCGAGCCGCAGCGGGCGTGGTGAGAAGAGCCTCCTCAGTGTGATTGCACCGGCATGTCCGTGCTGGTCGATCCCGCCGCCTTGCCCGGTGCCGGCACCGGCTGCTCGTTCTTGTCCGAGCCGTGCTTGCTCATGTCGAAGAAGCCGGGCTTGGCGTCGTTGCCGCCCATCTCGTGCTTCGGCATCGAGGGAGGAGTGCTGGCATCGTCCGCGGCTCGTGCCGGCGAGGCGAGCGGGGCGGCGAAGGCGAGCAGCAGGGCGAGGCGTCCGGCAAGCTTGGAAGCGATCGGGTGGCTGGTGGTCACGGCGTCGGCCTCCTGTCGGGACGGTCACTCCGCCAACCGGGCGTGCCGCAGCGCGTTCCCCGACCCCGCTAATCGGCGCGGCCATCGCTTGCGTCGTTTTGACCAATCCGTTTTTTGACTCGCTGTCGCCGCTCGGCTAGTCCAGCCCCGTCGACCCGGTGCCGTGCGCCGGGTTTTTTCGTTTGGGCCGGTGAGTTCGATGGCGAACGTGGTGGTTGTCGGCGCCCAGTGGGGCGACGAGGGCAAGGGCAAGATCGTTGACTGGCTATCGCGCGAGGCCGACGTGGTCGTGCGCTTCCAGGGCGGGCACAATGCCGGGCACACGCTCGTCATCGACGGGGGGGTGTTCAAGTTGGCACTCCTGCCGTCGGGCATCGTGCGTCCGGGCACGCGCTCCGTCAGCG
>CALMRL010000211.1:7277-7547 GCA_937873345.1 uncultured Beijerinckiaceae bacterium
ATTTGTTTCTTATTCAGTCGGGGATCTTGCGTAGGGTCAAGCTCTCCGTCTTCGGCAACGGCGTGGTGGTCGATCCCGTCCACCTCATCGCCGAGATCACCGCCATCCGCGCCCAGGGCGTCGCGGTGACGCCCGACAACCTCCTCGTCGCCGAGAACGCAGCGCTGATCCTGTCGCTGCACCGCGAGCTCGACGCGCACCGCGAGTTGTTTATGGCGTCGTCGTGCACCTAGATCTTCACCACGAAGCGCGGCATCGGTCCGGCCTACG
>CALMRL010000212.1 GCA_937873345.1 uncultured Beijerinckiaceae bacterium
TTCGAGTATTCCGGCGAGGACCCGCTGCTGGCCGGGCGCATGGTCGGGGCGACGATCGCCGGCGTTCAGTCGGCCGGCGTGCTCTCGACGCTGAAGCACTTCGCCTTCGACGACCAGGAGAACGGCCGGATGGTGCTGGACGCCCGCGCGGGCGAGGCGGCGGCGCGCGAGTCCGACCTGCTCGCCTTCGAGATCGCGCTGGAGGACGGCCGTCCCGGCGCGGTGATGGCCGGCTACAGCCGCATCGACGGGGCCTTCGCCTCGCAGGACGCGGCGCTGCTCGGGATCGTCAAGGACGACTGGCGCTTTCCCGGCTTCGTGATGTCGGATTGGGGCGCGACGCATTCCACGGCGCCGGCCGCGCTCGCCGGCCTCGACCAGCAGTCGGGCGAGGAGTTCGACGGCGTTCCCTTCTTCGGAGAGCCCCTGCGCCAAGCGGTCGGCTGCGGCACGGTCCCGGCCGCTCGTCTCGACGACATGGCGCGACGCATTCTTGTTTCCAACTTCGGCGCCGGCATCATCGACCGACCGGCGCGGCCGGGCGGCACCTTCGACCGCGAAGCCGACATCGCCGCCGCGCGGCGCATCGAAGCCTCCGGCATCGTGCTGCTGCGCAACGAGCGCCTCGCCGATGGAAACGCCGCGCTGCCGCTGCGCCAAGACCTGCATCAAGACCTGCGCCGCATCGTGGTGGTCGGCGCCCACGCCGACCTCGGCGTGCTCTCGGGCGGCGGCTCGTCGCAGGTGCTGCCGCACGCCTCGCGCGCCTTCCCGCGCGAGCAGCCGCTGCACACCACCATCGGCCTGAAGTACTATCAGCCCGGCGCCCCGCTCGACGCGATCCGCGCTCGCGCGCCCGGCACGCAGGTCGATTTCATCTCGGGCGACGACCAAACCAAGGCGGCCGAGGCGGCCCGCGGCGCCGATCGGGCGATCGTCTTCGCCGAGCAGTGGATGGCGGAGTCGCGCGACGCCCCCGACCTGCACCTGCCCGGCGGGCAGGACGCGCTGATCGCAGCGGTGGCGGCCGCGAACCCTCGAACGATCGTGGTGCTTGAGACCGGAAGCGCCGTCGCCATGCCCTGGCTCGCAGCCGTGCCGGGCGTGGTCGAGGCATGGTATCCCGGCAGCGGCGGCGCCGAGGCGATCGCCGACGTGCTGTTC
>CALMRL010000213.1 GCA_937873345.1 uncultured Beijerinckiaceae bacterium
TCTCTTGACGATGCTGTATCGCTCGACGGACCGCCGTTGTCGTTGTGGCGCTCCCATGGAGAACCTGGCCCTGAGCCGCATCCTTCCACTCTGAGAAAAAGACTGCACCATCAAACCCTGGAATTAAATAGCTAGCCTCGCCGCCCCTTTCAACGTCCCGACCGTCTTCGCCAGAGGCGCCGCATGCGGCGCCTTTTTCCATGTTCGCGCGCTCGGGGACCGGACCGGTCGATGGCCCCTGCTGACGGGAGGACGTGAAGATGGATGACGAACTCGAGACGATGGCCGTGGCGCTGGAGGGCAGCGGTGACTACCGCGTCCTGCGCCGCCTCGTGCCGCATGCCCCCGCCGAGAATGCCACGGATGCTGAGGCGACGGCAGAACCGACCGCCACCGGCGTGTTCCTCGACGTCGAGAGCACCGGCCTCGACCCGCGCCGCGACGAGGTGATCGAGCTGGCGATGGTGACGTTCCGCTTCACCGCCGCCGGCCGCATCGTCGAGGTCGGCGACACCTTCGACAGGCTGCGCCAACCCTCCAGCCTGATCCCGCCCATCATCACCCGCCTGACCGGCATCACCGATGCGATGGTCGCGGGCCAGGCGATCGACGCCGACGAGGTCGCCGCCTTCGTCGCACCAGCCGATCTCATCATCGCGCACAATGCCAGGTTCGACAGGAGATTTGCCGAACGCCTGCACCCGGTCTTCGTCGGCAAGCGCTGGGCCTGCTCGATGACCCAGGCGCTGTGGCAGGAGCACGGCTTCGAGGGCGTCAAGCTCGCCTACCTCCTGATGAGCGCCGGCCTGTTCCACGGCAGCCATCGCGCCCTCGACGACTGCCACGCCGCGCTGGCGCTGCTGGGTCGTCCTCTCGGCAACACCGGGCGCAGTGCCCTCGCCCAACGTCCTCGACGAAGCCGGCCGCACCACATGGCGGCTGCGCGCGGCCGGAGCACCCTACGCGCACAAGGACCGGCTGCGCTCGCGCGGCTACCGCTGGAACAACGGCGAGGACGGGCAGCTGCGCGCCTGGTTCATCGACCTCGCCGAGGAGGCGGTCGACGCCGAGGTCGACATGCTGCGTGTAGAGGTGTTCGGCCCGGACTGGGAGCCGGAGATCACGCCGATCACCGCGCTCAGCCGCTTCTCCGACCGGGTCTGACCAGCGATGCAGGATCCTGCGATGACCGATGGATGCGAAGACCCGCGCGCCGATGCCGGCGACGGGAAGGCCTGCGCAACGTCGCTGCCGAGTACGAGGAGGCGGCGCTCGCCGCGCTACGGGCGGCGGCAGAGCAGCACAGCGTGCTGCTCTACGATCGCGAGGCGCTGCGCCGCGCCATCTGCGCGCTGGACGGGCGGGACGGCAGCGATGAGTGCGACGGCTTCGTCGGTCCCGAGGACGAGGCACCGCGCGATCCCGACCACGACCCGTCCGCCGAGGAGCGCCATCGCCTTACCCAGCTGCGCCGCATCGAGCGTGACCGTCTTGGCCCGCGCCGCCGCCTGCTCGTCGGCTCGCCGGCGATGCTGGCGCGGGTCGAGGTCCTCGCGGCGGAGGCGCCGCACTTCGCCCCGTTCGTCGGCTTGGTGGCCCGCGCCGTCGCCCTGTCGGCAGCCAGCGACACGCCGCTGCGCCTTGCCCCAGTGCTGCTCGTCGGCGCGCCCGGCATCGGCAAGACCTGGGTGCTGAAGCGCCTCGCCGCGGCGCTCGGCAGCACGGCCGAGTTCCTTCCCGTCAACATGCTCGACACCTGAGCACCTCCAAGAACCCGATGATGCGCTTTGCGGAGGTGTGGTCGAGGCTGGATCATCGGGTCTCTGGTGTTGATCGCGAGTCGTGTCCACGCCGGG
>CALMRL010000214.1 GCA_937873345.1 uncultured Beijerinckiaceae bacterium
GGTCGCGCAGCAGCCGGGCGCAGCGCGCCAGCAGCGCGGGGCCGGACGAGGAGCCCGGGCCGTCGGGCAGCAGCGCCAGGCAGACGAGGTCGACGGGGCGCTCGTCCACCGCCTCGAAGGCGAGGGGCGTGAGGAGCCTCAGCAGCAGCACCAGCGGCTCGCGCAGGTCGGCCAGCCGGGCGTGCGGCAGCGCCACGCCCTCTCCGATCCGCGTCGAGCCGAGCGCCTCGCGATGCGCGAGCGCGGCTAGCACGGAGGCGCGGTCGAGGCCGAGGCGATCCGCGGCCCTCGCCGCAAGGTCGCCGAGGCAGGCGCGCTTGTCGGCGTAGCGGTGCTCGACGAGGCAGCAGTCAGCAGGCAGCTCGAGGCAGGGCTCGCCCATCACGCGTCCGGCGCGCGCAGGCGGTAGCCGACGCCGACCTCGGTGGCGATGAAGCTCGGCTGGTCAGGAGTGCGCTCGATCTTCTGCCGCAGCTGGCGCACGTAGACGCGCAGCTGCTGCGGATCGGTGGTGGCGCCCCACACCTTGCGCAGGAGGAAGGCGTGGGTCAGCACCTTGCCGGCGTTGAGCACGAGGAGGCGGAGCAGGTCGTACTCCTTGGGCGACAGCTTCACCTCGGCGCCATCGAGCCTGACGATGCGGCGCACGAGGTCGACGCTCAGGCCGTCGACGAGGAACACCGGCCGCGCGCCCTCCACCGCCAAGCCGTGGCGCAGCGCCGTGCGGATGCGGGCGACGAGCTCGTTCATGCCGAAGGGCTTGGTGACGTAGTCGTCGGCGCCCCCATCGAAGGCGCGCACCTTGCCCGCCTCGTCGTCGCGCGACGACAGGATCACCACCGGCGTGGCGTCGCCGCGTCCGCGAAGGTGGGCGAGAACGTCGAGCCCGTTGCCGTCGGGCAGGCCGAGGTCGAGCACCACGAGGTCCACCTTCTCCCGGGCCTCGCCCGGCTCGCCCGGCGCCAGCGCGGCCAGCGCCTCGGCGGTGCCGGCGGCCTCGGCGACGTCGAAGCCCTGCGTGGCGAGACCGGTACGCAGGAGGCGGCGGATCGGCGGCTCGTCATCGACCACGAGAATGCGGGGGCGGAGGCTCATCGTCATGAGATAGGCACGCTTTCGGCCGGCAGCGGCAGGCGCAGCGTCAGCACGGCGCCGCTGCGGTCCAAGCGGTTGCCGGCGTTGAGCGTTCCGCCCATCGCTTCGACGAAGCCGCGCGAGATGGCGAGCCCGAGCCCCGTACCGGGCCGCACCCCGTCGCCGCGGTGCACCCGATGGAATTTCTCGAACACGGCTTCCATCTCGCCGGGCGGGATACCCGGGCCCTCGTCCAGCACCTCGACGCGCAGGCTTCCTCCCTCGCGGAGCATGCGCACGGCGACGGCGGTGCCAGGCTCGCCGTATTTCGCGGCATTGTCGAGGATGTTGAACAGGGCCTGCTCGAACAGCACGGGATCGAGCATGGCTGGCGGCAGGTCGGGGGTGATCTCGGCGATCGTGCGGCGCCCCGCGAGCATCGGCGCCGCCCGGCGCAGCGCCGCGCCGACGATCTCGCCGGCGTCGACCAGCTGCAGATTGGGCACCACCGCGCCCGATTCGAGCCGCGTCATGTCCAGCAGGTTGGCGATGAAGCGGTTCAGCCGCTCGGCCTCCTCGACAACCGTGCCGTTGAGGCCGGCGCGGCCCTCCTCGTCGAGGTCGGCCCCGAAGTCGCGGATCGTCGTCGCCGCGCCGAGGATCGAGGCGAGCGGCGTGCGCAGGTCGTGGGAGATCGAGGTGAGCAGCGCCTGGCGCAGCTTGTCGGTCTCGGCGACGCGTCGCGCCCGATCGAGGTCGCCGACGAGGTTCACCCGTTCGATCGCCAAGGCGCTCTGGTCGAGCAGCGCGTCGAACAGCCTGTGCTGCTCCGGTGCCAGCAGCGCGCCGCTGCCGTCGCCCGATCCGCCGCCGTCCAGGCGCACCTCGTCCAGACCTGTTTCGTCCAGGCCCGCCTCGTCCAAGCCTACGACGCCGATGCGGTCCCGGTTGGTGCGCATCGGCGCGAAGTAGCGCCGGGCGCCGGGCAGCGTGTCGGCGCCGCGTCCGGCCGGAGTGCTGCGCTCCCAGGTCCACTGCGCGGCGGCGAGGTCGGCATCGGCCAGCTCGTCCTCCGGGGGATAGCCGGCCCGCACGTCGAGCCGGCCGTGCTCGTCGGGCAGCAGCATGACGACGTTGACCTTCAGCATCGAGGCGATCTGGTAGGCGGTGGCCCAGAGCACGTCGTCGACGCCGACGCAGCTCGCGAGCTTGCGCGAGAAGGAGTACAGCGCCTCGGTGGTCCGTGCCCGCCCCGCCGCGATCGTCGCCTGCGCCCGCACCCGCGCGGTCAGGTTCGAGACCAGCACGGCGACGAGCGTGAAGAAGAACAGCGCCGCGACGTTGGCCGGGTCCGCGATGGTGAAGGTGTAGAGCGGCGGCAGGAAGAAGAAATTGTAGGCGAGCGTCGACAGGAACACGGCGAAGAGGGAGGCCGTGAGCCCCAGCGTGATCGCCGCACCGACCACCGCCATCAGGAAGACGAGGTCGATGTTCTGCAGGCCGAGCAGCGGCTGCATCGCCTCCGCGGCGCCGAGCGCCCCCGCCACCAGCGCCGCCGCCCCGGCGTAGGGCGAGAGGCGGAACGCCGGGCGCTCGACCCGCTTGCGCTTCGCGGCGCCCTCGGGCACGGCGATGACATGGACGCTGATGTCGCCGGCTCGGCGGACCATCTCGAACACCACGGAGCCACGCAGCGCCTCGAACCAGCGCGAGCGCCTCGCCTTGCCCAGGATGATCTGCGTGACGTTGTTGGCGCGGGCGTAGTCGAGCACGTCGTCGGCGACGCGACGCCCGCCGCCGGGTATCGTCACCGTCTCGAGCCCCAGGCCGCCGGCGAACTTCATGGCCTCCGCGATGCCGTCGCGTTCCGCCTCGCCGGCTTCGGTCTCGACGTGGATCGCGGTCACCGGCGCGTGCAGCCTGTCGGCGACGCGCTTGGCGTGGCGGATCAGCCCGGCGGGATCGACGCCGCTGCCGACGCACACCAGCACCCGCTCGCCGGCCGCCCAGGGACCGGAGATGGCGTTGAGCTGCATGTGGGCGAGCAGCTGCGCGTCGACCCGCTGCGCGGTGCGGCGCAAGGCAAGCTCGCGCAGAGCGGTGAGGTTGCCGGGCGAGAAGAAGTTGGCGAGCGCCCGCTCGGCCTGGCGCGGCACGTAGACCTTGCCCTCCCGCAGGCGCTGGATCAGGTCCTCGGGGGCGAGGTCGATCGCCTCGATGTCGTCGGCGCGGTCGAGGATGCGGTCGGGCACGGTCTCGCGCACCCGGATGCGGGTGATCTGCGCCACCACCGTGTTCAGGCTCTCGACGTGCTGGACGTTCAAGGTCGTGTAGACGTCGATGCCGGCGTCGAGCAGCTCCTCGACGTCGTTGTAGCGCTTGGGGTGGCGGGAGCCATCGGCGTTGGTGTGGGCGAGCTCGTCGACGAGCGCGAGTCGTGGCGTCCGCGCCAGCACCGCGTCGAGGTCCATCTCCTCCACGGCGCGCCCCTTGTATTCGAGGGCGCGGCGCGGAACGGTCTCGATCCCGTCGAGCATCGCCTGCGTCTCGGCGCGGCCGTGCGTCTCGACGACCGCGGCGGCGACATCGACGCCCTCGTGCAGGCGCAGCCTCGCCGCTTCCAGCATCGCATAGGTCTTGCCGACGCCCGGCGCCGCGCCGAGGAAGATCTTGAGGCGGCCGGGGCGGTGCCCGATCCGCCGGTCGGCACCGGGCGCCAGCTCCGCGACCATTCCGCTCATCCGGCCGCCCTCCATCCGTCCGCCTCCCGACCGGCCAACTTCCGGACCGCTCAGCCTCCATGGCGCCGCCGCCCGTCGCCGTTCCCGCCGACCCTGCTCGCCGCAGCCGGCGGGATCAACCGGGATCGGCGGCGGATGGCACTTGCCCCGCCGCCGATCCCGGTGGGCGACCCTGCAGCAATTTGTCCGACAGCGGACTATCAAGGGGTATGTTCCAGTTACATCCATCGATTTAGGGTCGCAGCAATGACGTTACGGTAACAGCCGCTCCTGACCGACTATCCCACTCAGCCGATGCATTCTCCCGTCCGCGCCGCCGGCACCCTGCTGATCACGGATGACCGCGACGATGCAGCGCTCGCGCTCTTCCCCGACACGCTCATCCTTGGCGTCTCAGCGATGCCACCGGCACACGCCTCGGCCGTGGTGTGCCACGTCGCGCTCGCCGCCTCCGATGCGGTCGATGCCTTGGAGACGGCGCTCGCGGCCTGCCGTCGCCGGCCGGACACGCCGCTGATCTTCGTTCTGCGCGACGACGATCCGCTGTCCTACGCCGTCGCCAACGGCCTGGGCGCGACGCGCATCCTTGCCGCCGACCGGGCCGGCTCCGATTGGACGAGGCGTCTCGACCTTGCCTCCTCGACCTTTGCGGCCAAGCGGAGCGCGGCGACGCCTGCCGGCGGGGCCGAGGCGGCGGTCGACACCTCGACGGAGGCGGAGGCGGCGGCAGCCGTGCTCGCCAGCCTGTTCGCCGCGGTGACGCGGCGCGCGCCGGTCGCGATGGCCGACGTCGAGCGAGGCGCCACCGCGGTGCTCCGCGGCATCCGCGACGACCTCCTCGGCTGGATCGACGTGGTCCGACGCTACGACGACTCGACCTATCAGCACTGCCTGCTGGTCGCCGGCTTCTGCGCGGCCCTGTCCGAGCGGATCGGCTTCTCCGGCACGCGGCAGCACCTCCTGGTGCAGGCGGCGCTGCTGCACGACATCGGCAAGGCGCGGGTGCCGCTCGCCCTGCTCAACAAACCGGGCGCCCTCACGCCGGCCGAGGCGACGGTGGTGCGGCGCCATCCCACCGACGGCTACTACATGCTTGCCGCACAGGGCGACATCCCTGCCGTGATCCGCGAGGTGGTGCTGCACCACCACGAACTGCTCGATGGCACCGGCTACCCCCACGGGCTGCGGGGGGCGCGGATCTCCGAGGAGGTTCGCCTGTCCACGGTGTGCGACGTCTACGCCGCCCTGGTCGAGCGGCGCCCGTATCGCCAGCCGATGGCGTCGCGGGCCGCCTTCGACATCCTGGTGGGGATGGGCGGGAAGCTCGACACCATGCTCGTCGCGGCGCTGAGCGAGATGCTGGAGATGCCGCGCGCCGCGAGACTGGCGGGAGCCTGCTGAGGCGTCGGCGCGGGATGCCACGCGAAGTCGGCGCCCCGGCCCGGCACTCCGGGTCCCCGGCCGCGCTTGCCTACGACTTGCCGCCGGCATCCTTGCCCATCGCCTCCTTCCCCATGGCGTCGAGGGCGAGGTTGAGGTCGAGCACGTTGACGTGGCTCTCGCCGAACAGGCCGAGCGGGCGGCCCTGGACGTGGTTCGCCACCAGCTCGGCGACCTTCTCCGCCGGCAGGTTGCGCGCCCTGGCGACGCGCGCCACCTGGAACTGCGCCGCTTCCGGCGTGATGTCGGGATCGAGTCCCGACGCCGAGGTGGTCACGAGGTCGCCCGGCACCGCGGCGCCGGGGTTCTCCGCCTTGAGCTTGTCGCTGTCGCCCTTGATGCGGTCGATCAGCGCCTTGCTCGTCGGCCCCAGGTTGGAGCCGCCGGAGTTCGCCGCGTTGTAGGACGCCGGCACGGTCTTGGTCGCGTCCTTCGGGTCGGGCGCCACCGTCGCCGAGGGGCGAGGATGGAAGTAGCGCGGGCTCGAGAAGTCCTGCGCGATCAGGTCGGAGCCGATCACCTTGCCGTCCACGGTGACGAGGCTGCCCTCGGCCTGCCGCGGAAAGAGCAGGCCGGCAAAGCCGGTCACTACCAGCGGATAGAGGAGGCCGGTCACGAGGGTCAGCACGACCGTGACGACGAGGGCTGGGCGGAGCTGCTTGAGCATGGGTCTCTCGTGCCTCAGGCGAGGTGCAGGGCGGTGACGACGAGGTCGACGGCCTTGATGCCGGCGAAGGGCAGGAGAATGCCTCCCAGCCCGTAGACCAGGAGGTTGCGGCGCAGCAGCGCGGCGGCGCCCACCGCGCGGTACTTGACGCCCTTCAGGGCCAGCGGGATCAGCGCCACGATGATCAGGGCGTTGAAGATGATCGCCGACAGGATCGCGGACTCCGGCGAGTGCAGCCGCATGATGTTGAGCGCGGCGAGCTGCGGATAGACCGCAAGGAAGATCGCCGGGATGATCGCGAAGTATTTCGCGACGTCGTTGGCGATCGAGAAGGTGGTGAGCGCGCCGCGCGTCATCAGCAGCTGCTTGCCGATCTCGACGATCTCGATGAGCTTGGTCGGGTCGGAATCGAGGTCGATCATGTTGCCGGCCTCGCGCGCCGCCACCGTGCCGGTGTTCATCGCCACGCCGACGTCGGCCTGGGCCAGCGCGGGGGCGTCGTTGGTGCCGTCGCCGCACATCGCGACGAGCTTGCCCTTCGCCTGCTCCGAGCGGATCAGCCCGAGCTTGTCCTCCGGCGTCGCCTGGGCGAGGAAATCGTCGACGCCGGCCTCGGCGGCGATGGCGGCGGCGGTCATCGGGTTGTCGCCGGTGATCATCACCGTGCGGATGCCCA
>CALMRL010000215.1 GCA_937873345.1 uncultured Beijerinckiaceae bacterium
GCTGGCCGGACGCGCAGGTCCATGCGGAAGCCTTCGCCGCGCTCGTCGACGAGAACTTCAAGCCGGAGCCGTTCGACGTCCGGCTCGCCTCCCCCGGCGAGATGGTGCACGTGCCGGCCGACTGCTCGATGCTCGACGCCCTGAAGGAGCACGGGCTGACCCTGCCGTCGTCCTGCGGCATCGGCGTCTGCGGCTCCTGCGTCTGCCGCTATCTCGACGGCACCGCGATCCACCGCGACGCGGTGATCCCACCCGCCGAGCGTCAGGACCGTATCGCCCCCTGCGTGTCGCGGGCGAGGGTGGCGATGACGCTTGACCTGTAACGGCTGCTCTTCTCAGACGATCCAAAATCATCTTCCATCATCGCGAAATTATATCTATTATAATAGAAAATTCTAGCGCATGGCTTCGGCGGCCGTGGGAGGCACCAATGGATTTGAGGCAGGTTTATCTCTTCGATCAGGAAGTCCGCAGCGAAGGCGGCCGTAAACTGGCGACGCCGGCGCGCAGGATCGCGGCCGCAGCGGTCTTTAAGAACCCCTACGCCGGCCGCGGTGCGATCGATGATCATGCCGAACTCGCCGAGTTGTCGCTGCAGGTCGGAGAGCATCTCACGCAACGAGCCTTGCAGGCGCTCCACCCGTTGACGCCGGACGCCTTCGGCAAAGCCACCGTCGTCGGGACGTCGGGCGACCTGGAGCAAGGCCTCGTCGCCATCCACGTCCGGCTCGGCCTCGCGATGCGACGGGGCATCAAAGGCGGCCCGGCTCTCATTCCCGGCAATGCCAAGATCGGCGCGCCGGGCTGCTCGATCGACATCGTCTTCGGCGGCCTCGACAGCGAATGGGACCTCGACGCGATGGACTGCATGCCGATCACCATCCCCGATGCGCCACGGCACGACGAGATCCTGCTGGCCGTCGCCTTTCTCGCGGGAAAGCGTCCCAACGCGAGGATCAAGGGGGCCTCGCGCGAAGCCGTCGCCAAGCTCGTGGAAGACCTGCAGCGCGTCTGAACATCGGAGCCCGGAACGCCGCTCCGGCACTGGCCGCGGCACGCCGCAGCCGAGCGTTCATCGCCGCCGATCAACTGAAAGCCCGCAGCCTCACGGGAGCAGATGCTGCACCAAAACTGGTGCAGTTCTACCCCGCGGCTGTTTAGCGCGATCTGGCCGGAAGCAGTAAGCCGCCGTTCGATCGCTTCCCCTATCCACCGGGTTACCTTTAAGGCCGCGGCCGCAACCTCGGCTGCCGATCTCGGTTTGTCGTCCGGGAGATGGTGCGATGGCGACGATGACGATCCGCACCGAGCTGCAGGCGCAGGCCCTCAACGGCGAGAGCCCGCGGTGGTCGGCGGAGCACAGGCGACTGTATTGGGTCGATACTCGGGAGCCGGCCCTGCACAGCTACGATCCCGCCAGCGGCCGCGACCACGGTTGGGCGATGCCGAGCTGGATCGGTTGTGCCGTGCTGAGCCGCGCGGGCGCGATGGTCGCGATGCGCACCGGACTTTATAGCTTCCACGAACACAACGGCGCGCTGTTTCAGATCGGTGTGCCACCGTACGACCTGCGGCGCTTCATCTTCAACGACGGCTGCTGCGACCCCGCCGGCCGGTTCCTCGTCGGCGAGATGTACCTGCCGCTGCCGCCCGGCGACGAGAAGGAGCGGGCGCCTGACAGCGCGCCGCTGTTCCGCTACGTGCCGAACGGCACTTGGGTCGACATGGCCGCCTCGACCAAGTGCTCGAACGGCCTCGCCTGGAGTCCGGACGGGCGCACCATGTATCAATCCGACACCGCGGCGAAGACGATCTTCGCCTTCGACTACGACGTGGCGACCGGGCAGGCCTCGCACCGCCGGGTCTTCGCCACCGTCGAGACCAGCGATCAGGCGCATGGCCCCGACGGCGCCGCGGTCGACCGCGCCGGCTTCTACCTGTCCGCGCTCTTCGGCGAAGGCTGCCTCCTGCGCTTCGACCCCGCGGGCAAACTGGAACGCCGCATCGCCATGCCGGTGCAGTACCCCACCATGCCGGCCTACGGCGGCGCCGACTTCGCGACGATCTTCGTGACCTCGGCGACCTGGATGATCGACCCCGCCGGGCGCGCCTCACGGCCGTTGGAGGGCGGGCTGTTCAGCCTGGAAGCGCCCGCGCCGGGGCTGCCGACGACCTTGTTCGACGCCTCCGCCTAACCGACCTTGTACCGAGCGGCGTCGGCGGTGCGGAACGTCAGTCCATGCCCCGGCCGCGACAGGTCGGGGCTGATCGCGCCCTTCTCCGGCCGCGGCGCCCCGTCGAACAGCATCGCCTCGATGCGGGCGTGGTCGTGGAACCACTCGAGGTGGCGCAGGCGCGGTGCGGCGCAGGCGGCATGGAGGTGCATCGCCGGCGCGCAGTGACCCGAGAGGTCGGTGTGGAACGCTTCGCACAGCGCGGCGGCACGCAGGAAGTTGGTGACGCCGCCGCAGCGCGTCAGATCGGCCTGCTGCACGTCGACCGCACCCGCCGCCAGCATCAGGCGCACGTCGTCGAGGGTCGCGGCGTATTCGCCGGCGGCGACCTCCATCGGCGCGGCGGTATGGCCGCGCACCCGGACGAGCCCGGCGAGATCGTCGGAGGAAACCGGCTCCTCGAACCAGCGCACGTCGTAGTCGTGGGCGAGCTTGGTCAAGCGCTGCGCGCCCTTGGCGTCGAGTGCGCCGTTGGCGTCGATGAAGAGTTCGGCGGTGTTGCCGATGGCGCGACGGGCGACGGCCATCCGGCGCGGGTCGGCGGCATCGCGCGCGCCGACCTTCATCTTGACCATGCCGCAGCCGTCGCGCTCGACCCAACCCGCGAGCTGGGTGGTGAGCTGCGCGTCGTCGTAGGAGGTGAAGCCGCCCGAGCCGTAGATCGGCACGGCGTCGCGCGCCCGGCCAAGCAGCGTCGCCAGCGCCACGCCGTGCAGCTTCGCCTTCACGTCCCAGATCGCGGCGTCGATCGCCGAAACCGCCATCGCCACCAGGCCGTCGCGGCCGATGTTGCGGATGGCGTGCTGCATCGCGGCGAAGACGGCCGGCGGCGCGAGGGCGTCGGCACCCTCCACCGCCTTGGCCAGCGTTTTAGCGATGAGGGCGGCGGCGCTGGCGTCGGTGTAGGTGAAGCCGATCCCCGTCTCGCCGCCGGCCTCGACCTCGGCGAGCACCAGTGTGGTGGCGTCCCATTGGAACGTGCCGTCGGCCTCCGGCGCGTCGGTCGGGATGCGGTACGCCGAGGCGGTGAGCTTCGCGATCGGCGCGTTCACAGCTCGCCCCTCTTGGCCAGCGCCTCGATGCGGTCGGCGGTGCGCAGCGCGATGGCGTGGATGGTAAGGTGGGGGTTGCCGCCGCCGACCGTGGGGAAGCCCGAGCCGTCGCACACCCCCAGGTTGGGGAGGTCCCAGGAACGGCAGTCGGCGTTGACCACGCTGGTGCGCGGATCGTCGCCCATCCGCGCCGTGCCGCCGAGGTGGTTGTAGTCGTTGTCCTGCCGGAACAGGTTGCGCACGCCGGCGAGCTGCATCGACTGCTGCATCTGGTCGAGGCCGTGTGCGATCAGCGCCTTGTCGTTCTCGCCGAGCGAGAAGGTGATGCGGGTGATCGGAAGCCCATATTGATCCTTCTCGTCGGTCACCAGGGTGACGCGATTCTTCTCGTCGGGCATGCACTCGCCGACGAGCTTCACCCCGACCTGGTGGTTGTAGTTCTGCATGTCGCGCCAGAGCTGCTCGCCCCAGACGCCGCGCGCGCCGACCTGCACCGTGGCCCACTCGATCGGCAGCGGCCCCTGGCCCATCCAGCAATAGCCGCCGAAGAAGTCTTTCCGGTCGCAGTAATTCCAATGCTCGGTGATCGTGGTCGACGGCGGCGCCTTGTTCCAGCGGATCTCCTCCTCGACGTCGCCGAACACCGCTTGGTTCGGCTGCGTCATGAAGTTCTTGCCGACCAGCCCGGAAGAGTTGGCGAGGCCGTCGGGGAAGCGGTCCGTCGCCGACATCAGGAGGAGGCGTGGCGTTTCCACGGCGTAGCCGGCGACGACGACGTTGCGCGCCCGCTGGAAACGCCAGCGCCCCTCGCGGTGATAGTGCACGCCGGTCGCCTTGCCCGCCCCGTTCACCTCGACCTTGCCGACCATCGCGAGGTCGCGGATCTCCGCGCCGGCCGTGATGGCGCGGGGGATCCACACCACGAGCGCGCTCTGCTTGGCGTTGGTGGAGCAGCCGAAGCGGCACCAGCCGCGGTACACGCAAGGATGGGACTTGCCGCGCGGCGCCGAGACGGTGGCGAGCGGCGTCGGCGTCCATTCGTAGCCCTGCGCCTCGGCGCCCTTGGCGAGAATCATCCCGGCCGCGTTGATGGGGTGCGAGCGGTAGGGATAGCGTGGCCGCTTCGGGCCCCAGGGGTAGCTGACCGGGCCGGAGATGGAGAGGGCCCGCTCGGCCTCCGCGTAGTACTGCCACATCTCGCGCCAGTCGATCGGCCAGTCCGCGCCGTAGCCCATCAGGCTGCGCGACTTGAACCACTCGGGGCGGAAGCGCAGTGACACCATCGCGAAATGCACGGTGGAGCCGCCGACCGCCTTGCCGCTGTTCTTGCCGCCCATGGTGAGCGGCGTGTCGCCGGCGACGATGCGCGGGTCCATCCAGTACAGCTGGTTCTGCGCCGTCTCGTCGGAAGCGAAATCCTCCATCGGCCGGAAGTACGGGCCGGCATCGAGCGCGACGACGGAAAAGCCTTTCTCCGCAAGGCGCGCGGCCAGCGTACCGCCGCCGGCGCCGGTACCGACAATGGCGAAGTCGACCTCCTCCTCGTCGCGATAGTGCCGCATCGGCACCCAGCCGCCTTCGGTGAAGACGTCGGGGGCGCGACCGTTGATGGCGCGCGGGTTCTCGAAGGGGTCGCCGGCCGGGCTGATCGCCATGCTCACACCACCCGCTTGTTCTTGGCCAAAGCTTCGGCCTCGCGACCGGGATGGGCCTCCGCCGCCTCCCAAGGATCGTGCTGGTTCGCGTCCATGCGGACGTAGCCGCGTGGCGCCGCCGGTCCGGCGAAGCCCATCTCACTCCAGGCGGTGGGGTGGGCATAGTAGGCATTGGTGATGTCGTGCAGCACGCGCTTCGCGAAGAACTTCCGCGACGGCATGCCCTGCCAGGCATCGCCGCTCAGCTCGCCCTTCTGCATCCGCGTCAGCAGCGCGTCCTGCTCCGCTGCGGCGAGTTCGTGGAAGCGCCTGCTGTGCGCCTCCCGGGCGTGACCGTCGAGCGCGGCGAGCGCGATGCGCCAAGCCTCGCCCTGGTGCGGCATCTCGGCGTCGCGGTAGCCATCGATCTTGTTCTCCAGCAGCTTGTCGTCGACGTAGGCCGCGATCGGCACCGGCGGCCGGTCCTTCGGCTGCGGCAGGATGCGATCGCAGACGGCGCGCAGCGTCGCCCACTCGTCGGTGGTGAGGAAGCGCGGCTCGCGGGGCACGGCCAGACGCTTGTCGACGACGCGCCGGGTCGCCTCGTTCCACGACAGCGTGTGGCGCTTGGCCAGCACGTCGTAGCCGGGGTAGCGCGCGGTCATCGCCCCGACCTCTCGATCAGCTTGAGGGCAGCGAGCCCGCCGAGCGCCAAGCCGGCGAAGGACGGCGGTGCCGGGATCGGAGGGCCATCCAGGAGGTTCTGCCGCCAGTTGCGCCAGCCGCCCATCATCCGCTGCACGCCGTAGATGTGGAAGGCCGAGCCGGCAAAGCCCATCGCCGAGACCAAGCCGAGCCAGACGCGGGCGGTGCGGCGTGGACTATAGGACGGCTTGAGCGCCGCCTCGGCTAGGAAGGCGGCGGCGATCGGCGGCATGGTGACGGGCAGATAC
>CALMRL010000216.1 GCA_937873345.1 uncultured Beijerinckiaceae bacterium
GTCGGTCACGGCCGCCCCCACTTGCGCCGCGGCCCGGCACGGCGCCGGCGCACGCTCCGGCGCAAGCTTTGCCGTTGTCAACTAAGTTTGACGGCTAAGGGACTTGACAGCTGCGTCGCAATCGCGCGGGCCGCTCGCCGGCGGCCGACCTCCGCCGTGGTGCGCTTCCACCCGGAGCCATCGCACAGCGCGCCGAAGGAGGCGCGGGTGGCCCGGCAGCGCGCCCAGGCCCAGAGGAACAGGCGGCCGTCCTCGTCGTCGTCGAGCAGGCGGGACCAGGCGAGCACATCGGAGAGCGCTTCGCCGCCGCCCTCGACGACCACCATGCGCCGGCCGCGGCCGTAGACGGGCAAGCCCGGCATCAGCCGGAACGCGGCGATCAGCCGACTCTCGACCCGCTCGCGTGTCCATGCCGGGGGCGGAACGTCCGACGGCGGAGGCATCGCAACAACAGCACCAACCTAATTAGAGTCACGCTTCCTTCATCCTAGACATCTTTCCGTCCAGGAAGCGGCTTACTCAGCAACGCCTCGAAAGCTTCTTTAGACTTTCTGAAGTCACGACGGGCGCGAGCACCCATCATCACACAGCTCATCATAAAATCCGACTGCATCTCCTGCAGAACCGAGATGACTGCTGTATGCCTATCATCCCCAACGTTATCCCTGACCATCTCGAGATGAGCTAGAAGCTGAGCCGCAGCGTTATAGCAGGCAAGCCAGTAGGTATAAGCTTCTTTCTGCTCATCGGTCAGAAGACTCTGCTCGTCTTCGTCATCCATGTGGACTCGCTGTCGTATACGGTTGGGGAAGGCACGCTATTGAGCGCTTACCGCTCGGCTTCTGCAAGGCGTTCCAGATCCCAGCCCGGCGGCCACTCTGATGGAAAACGCCACCCTCGCGCACCTCCACCTTCCGGCTGGAAGCTCATGTGGCTGGCAACCTTCTTGAACCGCAGCCACGCACGCCATGAAGGCGAGCCTTCAGCGACGAGGACGCGATCATCGCTGGATGCCGCCCGCTGCCCGCCACCGTTTCTGATGCGAGCCCGGGCGCGATCGGCCGCGTCGTCGAGGATCGGCCGGCATGCCCAATTGTCAACGCGATCGTGGCGACGGGCGAAACGCTTCAGGACGGGCACGAGGTCAACCTCTAAATCGACCTCAGGGGCAACCTCCCGGCGGAACAACGGGAGAAAGCGGAACGCCTCACCGCGGCTTACCTTGTGGTCGGTGGCTTTCATCACCGCCATGGCGATCGTCTCATCGGACAGCACGGCCGTCTTGCTTGCCGTGCTGGTTGGCGATCCTGCTTCAACAGCTGCTTCGATCTGCTTGCCATCGGGCGCGAGCGCGTGACCAACCAGCCCACCGTTATCCTTCTGATTTAACAAAGATGAATCGGTTGGTTGGTTGGTCGCGCTTGAGACGCCCTGCTTGCCGCCTGCTTGGCCGTCTGCTTCTCCTCCTGCTTGCCGTTCTGCTTCACCGTCTGCTTCAATTTTGCTTCGCTCTGCTTCGCCGGAGCCGAGATCATCCAGGTCGCGTCGCGTCAGAAGGTCGGCCGTCTGAGGCGCTATCGACGAAGGGGCAAGGTTTTCGTCGCGACCGCCTTGGAGGAGACGAAGGCGCTTGTTGCGGCGTGTCTCCGCGCTGCGCTGGCCGCCGAGCGCGCCGGCTCGCGACTTCCCCGGATCGGGCTCGCGCGCGTCCGCGTCTGCCGGCAGCAAGTCGTCGACGAAGACGCGGCGCGCCGGTGGCAAATCGAGGCGGCGATCGCGTTCGGCTTCCCACTCGCGGTCGCCCCAGCGCCCGTAGCTGTCCTGGTCGAATAGCGGCGCCAGCGCCGGCATCATCGCGCGGAAGGTGCGGGAAGCGACGCCGCCGATGTCGGCAAGCCGGCGGACCTGGCTCGGGCAGGTCGGCGCCGGCAGCTCGCCATAGAGCCAGAGGTGCGTCTTCAGCGCGAGCCAGACGCCGAGTTGGTTCGCCGCAAGGCTGGCGCGGGCCCGCACCACCTCCATTGTCGGCATCGGCATATCCGCGAGATCGCGAAGGCTGGGGCGCTGGTAGAAGGTCGAGACTGCCACATCGCTCATGCGACAACTCCACACTTCCAGAACGGGTTTGGAGGGTTGGCTTCGAGCTCGACCAGGTCGAGCGGTATCGCGGCCAGGTCGCGCACCTTGAAGCGCGTCCGCGCTCGCCGCTGCACGGGGGCCGGCACGCCGGCAAGAAGGGGGACGTCCGAGGTGAGACTCATGCGGCTAGGATGCCAAGCTGCGAGGGAAGACGACCGGGTTGCGAACCGCGGCGGAGAGGGTGGTGGGGGCGAACAAAAAATTATCAAATAATTACGCATAAAAGCTTGCCCTACGCGCAGCTCATGTGTATATATTTGGGTAACGGAGACGAGATGATGCGTGCCAGCGAGACCAACCGCGCCAAGATCGTCCGCCGTCTCGAGGCGGAGGGCTGGGTCGGCAAGGCGGGCGGGCAGCACGACGTGTTCAAGAGCCCGGCCCATCCGGGCGTGACGATTGCGGTGCCGCGCCACCGCAGCGTGTCGCCGGGCGTCGCCCGCGATGTCGCCAAGCGCGCCGGCTGGATCTGAGGGAGAGCAATCGTGGCCAACTTCTACATCGGCATCGTCGACCGCGGCGGCGAAGGCTGGGGCGTTACCTTTCCCGACCTTCCCGGCTGCACCTCGGGCGGCAGGACCATGGACGACCTGTTCGCGATGAGCGTCGAGGCGATCGGGCTGTGGGCCGACGTCCATCTCGCCGAGGCGCATTCGCTCCCCCATCCGCGCGCGATGGACGAGCTGCTCGCCGACGCCGAGGTGCGGGAGACGATCGAGGCGATCGGTCCCGTCAGCTTCATCCAGGTGCCGCTGGTGCGCGAGGCCGGGCGCCTGGTGCGCGCCAACATCTCGCTCGACGCCGGCATGCTGCAGGCGATCGACGCCGCCGCCGGCCGGCTCGGCGTGACGCGCTCGACGTTCCTCGTCAGCGCGGCACGCGACAAGATCAGCCGCAACGACTGATCCGGTCGCGCCCGACGCGGGAAGTCGCCGCGGATGCGCGCGATCATGCTCGTGCAGGCGTTCGGCAATCGCTTCGATGCGGGCGGCCGTCATCACGACATCCCCAGGGCGTTCATGTAGAGTTCGAGGATCGCCTCCTCCTCCTGGCGCTCGCTGTGATCCTGCTTGCGGAAGGCGAGGATGGTGCGCACCGCCTTGACGTCGAAGCCGCGGCCCTTGAGTTCGGCGAAGACGTCCTTGATGTCGTCGGCGATCGCCTTCTTCTCTTCCTCGAGCCGCTCGATGCGCTCGACGAACTGCTTCAGCTCCTCGGCGGCGACGCCGCCGTCCGCGATGTCCCTCGTCATGCCGCCCTCGTCGCTTGCGTCGGCCGCACGCCGCGCTCGGCCAGCAGCTCCAGGTCGGGGATCAGCTCGCTCTTGATCTCCGACCGGGCGTACTGCCAGCCGGGCAGGGCGGTGTGGGAGTAGGAGGTGCCGCCATTCCCGAGGCCACGGCCGTTCTGACAGCTGAAGCCGGGGAGGTTCGCCCAAGTGGCGATGCGCGCGAAGCGTTTGGGGCGGCCATATTTGACGTGCAGGACTTGGCGCTCGCCCATGGTCGAGGGATCGGCGATCGCCGCGAGCAGGGCGCGGGCGGACCGTGCCGCCTCGGCGCGCTCCTGCAT